>JBHENZ010000164.1:0-6466 GCA_046261815.1 Pyrinomonadaceae bacterium
TTTCAAGGTCGAACGTGCCTCAAACGGCGACGTACGCATCGATGCGCAAGGCAAGCAGTACAGCCCGCCCGAAGTTTCGGCCATGGTGCTGCAAAAATTGAAAAAAGCCGCGGAGGATTATCTTGGTTCGAAAGTCGATAAAGCGGTGATCACGGTTCCGGCCTACTTTAACGACGCCCAGCGTCAGGCAACAAAAGATGCAGGTAAGATCGCGGGTCTCGAGGTGCTGCGCATCGTTAACGAGCCGACGGCCGCCGCACTTGCCTACGGCCTCGACAAGAAAAAAGATGAAACGATCGCCGTATTCGACTTTGGCGGCGGTACATTCGATATCTCGATCCTAGAGGTTGGCGAAGGCGTGGTCGAGGTCAAATCGACCAATGGCGACACGCACCTCGGCGGCGACGACGTCGACGAAGTTTTGGTCGGCTGGATCATCGACGAATTCAAAAAAGATCAGGGAATCGATCTACACAACGACAAGATGGCGTTACAGCGTTTGAAGGAAGCCGCGGAAAAGGCCAAGGTCGAGCTTTCGTCGGCGATGGAGACGGAAATCAATCTGCCGTTCGTCACTGCCGATGCCTCGGGGCCGAAGCACCTTGTGATGAAGCTGACGCGTTCGAAGTTCGAGCAGTTGACCGAGCCGATTTTGAAACGCTTGATGCCGCCGGTTGAACAGGCGATCAAGGATGCCGGTATCTCGGCAAAGGAGATCGACGAGGTCGTCCTTGTCGGCGGTTCGACGCGAATTCCGAAGGTCCAGGAAATGGTCAAGGAATTTTTCGGGAAAGACTCGAATAAGTCGGTCAATCCTGACGAAGTCGTCGCGCTAGGTGCAGCGGTTCAGGCCGCGGTTCTCGGCGGCGAGAAGACGGACATTCTGCTCCTAGACGTGACTCCGCTCAGCTTGGGTATCGAAACCCTCGGCGGCGTGATGACGCAGATGATCCCTCGCAACACGACGATCCCGACACGAAAGTCGGAGATCTTTTCGACGGCTTCGGACAATCAGACTTCGGTCGAGGTGCACGTGATGCAGGGCGAGCGGCCGATGGCTTCGGACAACAAGACGCTTGGCAAATTTCACCTCGTCGGCATCCCGCCGGCTCCGCGTGGCGTGCCGCAAGTCGAGGTCACGTTCGACATCGACGCGAACGGTATTGTTAACGTCTCGGCCAAGGACGTCGGCACCGGACGCGAACAGAAGATCACCATCACCGCATCATCGGGTCTGTCGAAAGAGGAGATTGACAAGATGATGAAGGATGCCGAATCGCACGCCGGCGAAGACGAAAAACGCAAAGCCGCGATCGAAGCGCGCAATCGCCTTGACGGTTTGGTTTACAGCGTCGAGAAAACGTTTACGGAAAGCCGAGACAAGCTCGATGCGACCGCCGCGACCGATATCGAATCGGCTATCGCCGATGCTAAAACCGCACTTGGCGGTGAGGACGCCGATGCGATGAATAGTGCGTTCGAAGGCCTGCAGACCGCCTCGCATAAGTTGGCAGAGGTCCTTTACAGCCAAGCCGGCGCTGCAGGACAACAAGCCGGCGATACCGGTACGGGCGAACAAGCCTCGTCCGCCTCTGCTGGAGCCGACGGTGCTACGACGGAAGGCAGTGCAGCATCGGATGACAACGTCATCGACGCCGAATACGTCGACGTAGAGGACGAGAAGAAATAGTACAATCAATGTCGAGCGGGCGATTCATTAATCGCCGCTCGACATGAACTGACACTGCCAGTAATAGAAATTGACGACAAATTGATGAACGAGATTTGAAACGCGGCACGGTTTTGGTTTTGACAAACAATGAATTGATTCTACAGTTTACCCAAATCACGGTTGCTCAAATCACATCAACCGTTCGTGGTAACGCTTCGGAAGTCTTCCTTGGTGAATCTGACGGGTTGTTCGCGGATTGCGTTGTTAATCATAACAACATAAAAACGGTCGAAAAACGTAAATTGAGTGACAACATAACGTTGCTTTCGAAAGAAAGGATGAGGGAAGTGCGCCAAGCGATCGAGTTCGTATTCAACCTGCGCAACCTTTAGATGAAGACAGTCTCTTGCGATGGTCCGTAAATTATTCCCGCAGACAGATGGCAAAGAAAGACTATTACCAAATCCTCAACTTAAAAAAAGACGCCAAGGCTGATGAAATCAAGAAGGCGTATCGCAAGCTCGCGCGCAAATTTCACCCGGACGTTAATCCGAACGACAAAACTGCCGAGGAAAAATTTAAGGAAGTGCAGGAGGCCTATGACGTTTTATCCGACGACAAGAAGCGCAAGGTCTTCGATAAATTCGGTTACTATCACGATAACCTTGACGTCAACTCGCCGTTCGGTGCCGGCGCTGCGGCGGGTGGCGGCGGAGGCGCAGCTGGATTCGATTTTTCAGGATTTACGTGGGACACAGGCACGGGCAGCACCGGCGGCGGCTCAAGCTTTCGCGACATTTTCTCCGACCTTTTTGGCGGTAGTGGTGGCGGCGCCGGTACGCGCGTCACGCCGGAACCGCCGCGGCCGCTGCCGAAAAAAGGCCGTGATATAGAGATACCTCTTGCAATGAGTTTTGAGGAAGCATTCACGGGGCTGACGACAAATATCACCGTTAATCGCAGCGAACAGTGCTCACGCTGCCAGGGAGCCGGTGACACCGGGGGTCCGGTTGTAACGTGTCCGACCTGTAAAGGTACTGGACAGGTGATGAAAACCGGCGGGCGTCTGCAATTTTCACAAGGCTGCCCGGACTGCGAAGGCACGGGGCGTCGCCGAACGCCGTGCTCGCTTTGCCACGGCAAGGGCGTGACGCCTAAACAGGAGCAGGTGAAAATCCGCATTCCGGCGGGCGTCGATACGGGCTCGCGGGTGCGGATTCCTAAAAAGGGTCACGGCGGACGCTTGGGTGCCGAGCCCGGCGATCTTTTTATAGTCACCAACGTCGGCAAGAACAAATTTCTCGACCGCCGCGGCGACAATATTTATGTGACCGTTCCGATCACCGTCAGCGAGGCGGCCCTCGGCGCCCGCATCGAGGTTCCGACGGTCGAGGGTAAAGCACAACTTAAAATTCCCGCCGGTACGGAAAGCGGCCAGAAATTCCGTCTCCGCGAGCGAGGCTTTCCGTCTCTGCGAAATCCAAGTTTGCGCGGCGATGAGTTTATCGAGGTAAAAATCACTTTACCGAAAGTTATTTCCGAAGAAACGAAGGAAGTTCTCCGGCAGTTTGAGAAATTGAATTCCGAGAACCCTCGAAAGGCGATGGGGCTGGATTAGTAGTTATAGAGTTGCAGTTGCAGACTTACTGAGTTGGCAGAGTTGCAGAGTTACGAATGAAAAAGCGCGTCAAGACCTACACCATCAGCGCCGTTGCGGAGCTTTACGATATACATCCGCAAACTTTGCGCCTTTACGAACGCGAGGGTTTGCTAAAGCCATCCCGCTCGGTCGGCAACACGCGTCTGTACGAAGATACGGATCTTGAACGCCTCGAAATAATCCTCTCTTTAACCCGCGATCTTGGCGTGAATCTTGCGGGCGTCGAAATAATCCTAAATATGCGTGAAAAAATGGATACGATGCAGCGAGAGTTCGAGAACTTTTTCAACTACCTCCGCACCCATGCAAGCGAATTTTCGAACAAGGCGGACGAGTCCGCCGAAACCGAAGCCCTCATCCCGATCTCACGCCTTCGCATTCTCCGCACAATTCAGAAATGAGTTATGGTTCAACGTTTTGACCACAGAAAAGAAAGATAACGAGAACAAAATCGTGACTTTCGGATCGCGGAGTGGCCAGGGCACGCGCGAATAACGCCTATCGGCGGTTCAACATTTCAAACTTGATAAAGCATAACTCTTACCTTTTCCGCTTTACAAACCGCACGAACATAAATCAAAATACCAGACAGTTAACCGTCCCCAACCTCGAATATTTTTCAGGAGTAATGTAAATGAAAGTTTGCTCGCGGAGCCTCATGCTTTCCGTTTTCGCAGCGCTCGCGCTCGTTTTCTCTATCCACGCGCAGGATCTTGACGATGTCACGATTTCCGGTCGCATAACCGACTCGAATGGGCAGCTTATACCCGGTGCGGCCGTCACGGTCATTCAGGTCGAAACCGGCACCGAACGAACGGTTGCGGCCGACGACGAGGGGCGCTATCGCATTATCGAACTAAAGCCGGGCCTTTACCGCGTTCGCTCGTGGGCGACCGGTTTCGGGATACAGGAAAAAGTCGATCTGCAAACGATCTCGGGCCAAAACGTTCAGCTCGATTTTCGCCTCGCCCCGGCCGGCATCAACGCCGAGGCCACCGTCACATCAGCCGATGACGACACCCCTGCCGTCGACATCACCCGAACCGTCGTCGGCGGCACCGTAACCCAACGCGAGATCGAGGAATTGCCAAACACAAACCGCGCGGCCCTGGATTTCGTTTTTACGCTTGGCGGCGTTACGGAGGAGCCCCTCTCCGTTAGAGATGTTGCAGAGGATGCGTCCGCGACGGGGGTAAGCGAAGCAACGGGCTTACTCGAAGGCGGTCTCTTCTCGCTTTCTGGCGGCGCGGCGTATTCTAACAACATTACAATAGACGGTCTCGACAACAACGATGACCGCCAGGCACAGGAGAGATTTCAACCTTCGATCGATTCAATTGCCGAAGTCCAGGTGATCACAAATCAGTTTTCGGCAGAGTACGGGCGCGCATCCGGTGGTCGCGTAAACATCCGCACTCGTGCCGGTTCTAAGAAGTTTCGCGGCCGCGCTTTTTTGTATTTCCGTGACGATAATCTGAACGCCAATACCTATAACAACAATCGCCGCAACATTTCGCGACCGCCCTTCACCGAGTACAACCCGGGATTTACGCTCAGCGGTCCGATTCCTTTAGGATATTTCAAAGACAAGACCTTCTTTTTCACTTCGTACGAGTACAACAATTTATCCGACACGACATTGATCGACACCGTGGTGCCGGTTGCTCAGAATCCGAATTTTGCTCTGCCCGCTCCAACAAATATTAACAATCAGCGACGCGATATTTCGAACGCTGATAATCCGGCCAATGCCTTTATCGCGCCCTACATTGTGTCGCTGAATACGCCGTCGCGGAACCATATTTTTACGCAGCGGATCGACCATAATTTTACCGATAAACACGGTCTCACGTTTAGTTATCAGTTCGGCCGCCTGATGAATTTCCGGCAGTATTTGGGATCGACTCGCGTTTTAGAAGATGCGATTCAGGGTCGGACCCGCGACAACGATGCTTTTTACGTAACTGATAACTATGTCATCAACAGCAAGGCCGTCAATCAGTTCAAATTTCAATATTCCAACTTTAAGCCGGGATTTGCGGCCGAAAATCCGGACGACCCTGTTGTTCTCATTCGCGTTCGCGATACGGCTACGCTTGAAAACCGCAGCGGTACATTGACGGCCGGCAATTCAACCGCGAACTTTGCAAGCACTCGCCGCGAAAAGCGCTATCAGTTTCAGGACACGCTCAATTACGTCATTGGGGCGCATACGCTCAAGGTCGGTGCCGATGTTCAGCTGATCGAATCGGAGAATCTTGCCCTCGGCGATGCTACAGGTACATTTAATTTCGATTCGGTTGCGGATTTTCTTGCGAGCCGTGTCATCCGATTCCGACAAAATTTTGGAACGAATTCCGTTCAGGACAACACCTATTACGGCCTTTTCTTACAGGACGAATGGCGGTTCAATCGCAGGCTGACGATTAGCGCGGGACTACGATATGAACGCGAAACGATCGTCGACGACAAGAACAATTTCGGGCCGCGGGTTGGTTTGGCCTATTCTCCGTTCGGCGACAACAAGACCGTGGTTCGTTTAGGGGCAGGAATTTTTTACAATCGCGCGCTCCTGCGCACGCTTGACGATTATGCTCTCGGCGAACAGCAGCAAAGTTTCGACAGCCGTAATCTGGCCGGCCCCAGCTTTGACGATCAGTGTTTTACCGTTCCTGCCAATGCGAATGCTCCAAGGTGCGTTTTTCTCAGACAGCTTTCAACTTCATTTCCGAGCGTCCCAAGCTTTGAAACCCTTAGCGCGCTTAATGGATTTTCGACCGCGTCCACGTTCACGCGGCGTCTCGATCCGGATCTGAAGATTCCGGAAAGCTATCAGTTCAATGTCGGTTTTGAAAGAGAGCTTGGCAGCGCGATCGTCTTCGAAGCAAATTTTACCTATAACAAGACTGTCCGCCTCTGGCGCGAAACGAACGTTAACGCCTTCATTTTGCCGTCTGGATTTGCGACCTACACGGATTTTCTTTTGGCCGTTAACAGCGGAGCGTTTCGTTTCGAGCTGGGCCCGATGAACAACACAAACGATTTTCGCACGGCGGGCGGCATTACCTTTGTAAACCTGAACAGCACAAATCGTTCGACTGCTGCCACTTCGCCGATCGGCCGTTCACGGCAGG
>JBHENZ010000165.1:0-12813 GCA_046261815.1 Pyrinomonadaceae bacterium
CATTACGACTGCCCTCGCGTTCGAAGGGGCGTCGGATCAGGTTGACCAACGGATTGATTAGGTAGGCGACGAAAATCGCCAAAACGATCATGAAAATAAGATAAGTCAGCGAGGAAACGACGCCGCCGAGAAAATCCTTTATTGTGAGAAGCAAAAACACGATAAGCACGACGCGCACGATCGAGCGCACGGACGGCGACGAGGAGACCAGTGCGACCCGCTGGACTGCTTCCGAATGAGGTCCGCGCATATTCTCGTTTGAAAGCTCAGACGTTTTGTCGGATTCGGTGTCGTTTTTCTCAGCCATAACATGTTCGGTTACCGCGCGGGATCAGCGGTTGAGTTGGGGTTCGCCATTGCGTCCTCGCGCCCTGAATAATCTTCGACACTGAACCGCTCGGCGATTACCTTGCGCGTGTCCGGCGGAAAACGAAAATTAGTACCGATTACGATCGCCCGCCCGCCGTCGGAAAGCAGCCGTCGATTAATTTCCGACGGCGTGACATCGTTCATAAATCTTTTATCGTCAGCGTCCATTACGCCGCCGTCCTTTCGCCGGATAACTAAGACAAAATTAAAATCGGCATTTCGCAGCGACTGCAAATCTCGATCGAGCGACGATGCCGTTGAAGTTTCAGCCGTGCTAGGAGCCGCCGTGTTACCAGTGAGCTGATCCTTCGAACGCGCCGAATTCAAGATTTGCTGATTGGCCGAACACGCCTGCATTAAAATCCCAGCAGCGAACAGAAGCAATACGATGAGGGCTGTTTTAGTGAGCGTTTTCATCGTTGTTTTCGGTTTCGCCGTCGGCTTTATTTTCCTGGTCGTCCAACAGCTGTTTTTCTTCAGGCGTCTCGGGTGCATCGTCGACAGCATCCTTCGGCGGGTCGCCCTTGACGTCGCGAATTTTAAGTATTCGCGCCTCGTCATCCTCGTAAACCATATCAGCCCAGCCGCTTTCGAGCAGCTTGGCGATCATTTCATCGTTTTCCTTTGCATCGGCAAACACGAAGCGGGCACCGAATTTTTCGCGTATTACAGGGCCGGCGTCATCCACCTTGGCGGCGGTGATATCCTGCAAGGTTTTGTAAAGCTCCGGATTCTCCGAGAAAAGATAATTCGGGTCGAGCCCGTAGACGTAATTATGCTTCGTATTAAGAAAAAACAGCTTTGGAAAATCGTCCCAGTTGCAGTTAAAAATGCGTTCGCCGGCCGGGATATTTTCCGCACCCGAAGCGCTCGTCCCGGTTGCCCACTGCATTGCTCGGCGATAGCGGTCGTCCGCGTCGTTGTTCCTGATATCCTGCGTCAGGCCGGGCTGGTTGATCGGCGGCCACGGAAACCCATTGATACTCAGCAAAAAGAGGAAAGACAGAAAAATACCAAGCGTCCATACACCGGCTGTTCGCGCCGCGTCCCAATAATTTTGCCGATTTGATTTGTTGTCCGCGTCAAGATACGGCTTTAGCTCACGCTGCACATCCTCGGGCAATTCGGGTTTGCTCGATAACATAAACGCCTGCCAGCTAAAGGCCCCGAAGAGTATCGCGAACGGCGGAAAATATTCGGCGAAGCGTTTCGATCTGAACTGTGCGGCAAGCAGAATCGAGACGAACATTAAAAAGAACGTCGCCTTCTCGGGCAGTTTCCCATTTCGCGGCGCCCAAAGAATGTACCCGAGCAGCATCGCAAGCAAGGCTACCGGAAAATGCGTCAGTAGCTGCATGCCGTCGTACGGGTACCACTCGCCGCCGACGGAAACCGCGAAATCCGTGCCGACCCTGAACTTCGTGTAAAAGTGCTCCCAAAACAAAATCAGATTCTGCGGGAAATACGGGTTGATTAGATTGCCGAGAATCATCCCGACGGTCGTGTAAGCAACGGGCCGCCACTCGAAGCGGCGTTCGTTCCAGAGGATGATGATCGTCCATATGGCGGCCGCGAACCAGAGCAGAGGGAACAAGCTGTAGGTCCAAACGAATGCGAACATCAGCGGAAGCAGCCAGACGTATTTTCGTTCGAAGAGTAGGTAAATTCCGATTATAGTAATGATTATGGTCAGCGGCGGAGCCTTGGCCATGTTCATTCGGTAAAAGAACATGTTGGCACATGTCAAAATCGCAAGCAGCCAGATCAGCTGATACTTAACTTCGTACTGGTACAAAAGCCAATAAACGCTGAAAACCGCGAGGCTCGAGAACGTAACCGCCGCGATTTTCGCAGCCATTACAGGCTCGAAAAACCACAGAAACGGGATTTGCAGCAGGTGAAAAAGAAAATGATGATCCGCGTAATCTCGCGAGTTTAAAACCGTAAGCGGCAGCCATTCAAACTTCGGCAGCCATCGGCCGCTCGAAAAATTTTCCCACAAAAGTTGGCTCCAGCGAATGTGATAATAACCGTCCCAATCCCCGCAGCAGATCGCCTCCGTGCGAAACTGCAGGAATGCCAACAGCATCGTGATCGCGATCAGGCCGAAGACGAGATAAACAGCACGCGTCGCTTCTTCGGTTTCGAGGTACTCACGCCAGACGGGCTTCGTTCCGGCTGATGTTCGTGGCTTCGAAATTGTTTCCGCCCTTTGTTCTAAAGGTTGTTCCATCAAAGCGTTTCTTCTGTTCTATCAGGCCTCATAGGATTTCACTTATTTCGTTCGCGGACTAATTGCCTAAAAAACGTCGAGCTGCTGCCGAACATGAAATCTTTCAAAAAGTAACACGAAAACACGCCGGATATCTAGAAGATGCGGTTTGCCAATCGTATATCCGTGCACCTAAAATCGTCGTTTCGTAAATGTATCCGAAAGGCACCCTAATGATCCCGGCCTCGCACGGCCACCTCGAGGCGATTTTGAAAGAGCCCACTGGTGAGGCAACTGGCGTCGCGCTCGTTTGCCACCCGCATCCGCGTGGGGGCGGCACGATGCATAACAAGGTCGTCTTTCGGGCCGCGGCGGGTTTGGTTGACGCTAAGTTGATCACGCTACGATTCAATTTTCGGGGCGTCGGCGCATCGACCGGAAAACACGGAGAAATCGAGGGGGGAACGGATGACGTGCGCGCCGCTCTTGATCACCTCGCCGACACGTACCCGAATAAGGAGGTAACCCTTGCAGGATTTTCCTTCGGTGCCCGGGCCGGGATGGAAGTCGGGATCACCGACGGGCGCGTGAAACATCTTATAAGCATCGGAACACCGGTGGACAAATACGGCGATTTCAATTTCCTGAAGAATAATCAAAAACCGATTTTGTTCGTCCACGGCGACAAAGATGAATTCGGCTCGGTGGGAAATCTGAAGAAACTAGTCGACGAAGTCGCGAAAAACGCGCCTACCGAACTGGTTATTTTCGAGAACTGCGGGCATTTTTTTGATGAGCATTTGAAGGAACTTCGTGACGCGGTCCGTGATTGGACTCAAAGGCAAATGGTTCAGCACTAGGGTGGGGCCCTAGTCTAATTAGGGGGCATCGCTCGTCCGCCGATGCGGCTAGATGCGGTCTCGCAGTTGCATTCCGGGGCCGTTGCCCCCCGGGCTATAATACCGCCGCACCTACGTGCTGGAAAGAATTGAAACTAGACTTTTATGACAGAAATCGATAAACATGAAAAACGCGATGCGGCGATCAGGCTGACGATGATGCCGCGTGACACGAATGCGCACGGCACGGTTTTCGGCGGCATTATATTGAGTTATATCGACGTTGCCGGCGGCGTCGAGGCGGTCAGGCAGACGAAGCATGATCGGTTTGTAACCGTGGCGATGAAGGAAGTGATCTTTCACGAGCCCGTGTTTATCGGCGATCTTGTCAGCTTTTATGCCGAGACGGTTCGAGTGGGCAACACCTCGATATCCGTTCACGTTGTCGTCGAGGCCGAGCGCTTTGGCAAACAGGGGCAAAAAGTAAAAGTTACCGAGGCTGAGGTTACGTATGTTGCGATAAATCAGGATCGTGAAAAGGTGAAGATTGGTAAATCTTAATTTAATTTATCCTGCCGATCCTGCCTATCCTTTCAAAACTGCCGCTCGTATTTCTCGATTTCCCTGGGCAGCGAGATATCCAGCCAATATGAGTCCGTGTTACGTTTTTTGAGTTGAAGCTTGTCGCGGCCGAAGAGAGAGCCGAGGAGGCGCATGGGCGTGAAGAGAAGAAAGTAAATGAGTGCGATGATAACCCGGCTGATGATATTGCCGAGCACGAAGGCGATGCCGAGCCATGCCCAGTAAAAAGGTAGTGCAACGCGACTGCCGGTTAGTCCGATTGCCCCTACAACGATGCCGATTCCGATTAGCCAGGCCCCGAGAGTTTCGTCCTTGCTGATAAACCATTCGAAAGGCCATAAGTATTTCGTAAGTCCGATCAAGACAAAGCCGCCCATAAAGATGGCGCCGAATGAGCGCAACTCTTTTTTGTTCGGTTTCCAGTTTAGGTGGACGAGCGGCATAAAAGCTGGCAATACATTAAAAGAGAGTGTAGATGAACGGAGCGGCCGCGCCGCCTCCAAGTGCGCCAAGCACGACAATTCCCGCCAGCAAAAGCACCGCTATAATGATCGGAGCCATCCAATAAGCATTGTTTTCGCGTACAAACGAGTAAAATTCAGAAACGATTCCTCTTCGTTTTGCCATTGTAAGTCCTAATTGCTAATCGAGTTTGAACTTCCGCTTGTAGTCCTCGCTGCCGGCCATGGGGGGCTGGTTTTGCTTTAGGCAGATAAAATTTTCCAGCACGAGAGCGTCCATATCAGTGAACATAAAACAGCGATACGCTTCTTCCGGACGGCATACTATCGGCTCGCCGCGTATGTTGAACGAAGTGTTTACAACCACGCCGCAGCCCGTCAGTTTTTCAAATGCCTTGAGGATTTTATAGTAACGCGGGTTGCGCTCCGGGTCAACGGTTTGGATTCTCGCCGAATAATCGACGTGCGTTATTGCCGGCAGATCAGATCGCGGCACATTGAGCTTGTCGATGCCGAAAAGTTTTTGCTGCTGTTCGGTCAACGGCTTGCGTCTGTCTTCGCGGACCGGCGCGACGAAAAGCATATACGGGCTTTCGGTATCGAGGTCGAAATAATCGGCGGCGCGTTCGGCCAGGCAACTGGGAGCGAACGGTCTGAAAGATTCGCGGAACTTGATTTTTAGATTCATCGTCGCCTGCATTTGGACGTTTCGGGGATCGCCGATTATGCTTCGAGATCCGAGGGCACGCGGGCCGAATTCCATTCGCCCGTTCATCAGGCCGACAACTTTTCCCGTGTCGATCAATTTTGCAATTTCATCGCATAGCTTTTCTTCGCATTCGTAATACTTATATCGAGCGTCCGCGGAATCGAGATAAGTTTTGATCTCCTCATTCGAAAATTTCGGGCCGAGGCAGGAACCGATCTGACTGTCGGGCCGTTCAGGAATTCGCGGGTTGTCCCAAAGCTGATGCCAAACGAACTGTGCCCCGCCAAGCGAGCCGCCGGCGTCGCCTGCGGCCGGCTGAAGCCAGATGTTTTTGAACGGGCCTTCGCGCTGGATAATTCCGTTGGCAACGCAATTAAGCGCTACGCCGCCGGCCATGCAGAGATTTTCCAAACCAGTTTCCCGGTGAACGTGCCTAACTATCCGCATCATGACATCCTCGGTAACAACCTGGATGCTCGCGGCAATGTCCATGTGAAACTGTGTCAGTTTGGACTCGGGGCCTCGCGGAGGCTCGCCGAAAAGGATGTTAAATTTCGGTCCGGTCATTGTCAGTCCGGCGGAATAATTAAAATAATCCTGATCGAGCCAGAACGACCCGTCATCTTTTATATCGATAAGATGATCGCGAATTTTCTGCGCGTATTTCGGCTCGCCGTATGGAGCAAGGCCCATAAGCTTGTACTCGCCGGAATTTACCTTGAAACCGGTGTAATAAGTGAACGCGCTGTAAAGAAGTCCGAGCGAATGTGGAAAGCGAATCTCCTTTAAGAGATCAATCTTGTTGCCGCGGCCGACGCCCCAGGTCGATGTGCTCCATTCGCCGACGCCGTCGAATGTGATGATGGCGGCTTCTTCAAATGGCGAAGGGAAAAATGCGCTGGCGGCGTGGGAGGCGTGATGCGTGGTGAAATAGATCGGGCCGGCGTAAAGATTGTCGAGCCCCTTGTCTATCTCGCGCGGAAGAAACAGTTTTTGATTCAACCACAGGGGTAAAGCCATCATAAAAGATTTCAAACCGCGGGGCGCGTAGGCAAGATATGTTTCCATCAGCCGCTCGAATTTAAGAAACGGCTTATCGTAGAAAACAACCGCATCGAGCTTGGCCGGCGTTAGGTCGCCTTCTCCCAGGCAGTACTTAATAGCGTTGACCGGAAAATTGAAGTCGTGCTTGATCCGCGTGAAGCGTTCTTCCTGGGCGGCGGCTACAATTTTGCCATCGACCACGAGGGCGGCGGCGCTGTCGTGATAAAAGGCTGAAATACCTAAGATTGATTTCATCTGCAGTCGGGCAGCCTGCCGCAGACAGCATCGGCCACAACCCGCGTTCCATCGGCGCTGAGGTGCATTGGATCTCCGTAGAGAAATAATGACTTGGCAGTATCGCTTACTTTTTGAAATTCAGGTGCAAGGTCGTAAAAATCGATTCCGTTTTGCTGAAAAAACGCTGCCGTGAGCCGCTGCGGGTCGAAGAAACCGGGTCCCGGATTCGGCCGAAGCTGGGCCTCGTACGGCAGGATAAAAACGGTAAACGAAACGCCTTTCGTCGCGAGATTGTTCTTTAGATCGACCAGGGGCCACAATCCATCATGTATATTCTCTTCGCCGCGCTGATAGCCGGCAAGGTCGTTCCGGAAATAGATCATCTGCGTATCGAGCAATGCACTTTTCAGCCAGAGAAAGAGCTTCGAGCGTGAGCGCAGATAGTCGTTTACATGCCGCGGTATCGATCTCGCGCCCGCCGGTTCGGCCCCCGTCGGCGTCGATTGGCTTCGGATAATTTGCGCGCTTGCGTCGCTTACGTCGTTCAAACAATAGAAAAGCAAGACTTGTTTTATTTCCGGCTTTGCCGCGGTGATCTTCCGGCCGGCATTGAAATAATCGAAGGTGTCATATCCGACGACGGCTGCGTTATAAATTCGCTTATGCGGGATCGCACGGCGCAGGATTCCGGCTAGAGTTTTATCTTCGGTTAACGCGGGTCCAAAGGCCACCGAATCGCCAAGGATCATGATGGCGGGGGAATCGAGTCTCGAGTCAGGTTCGACTGTTGAGTCGACGCGAAAGCCGTTTTCGTCGATGTAGAACTTTTCGCCGAACGAGATACCCTCGAAATTCGGCGTGTTGCCGTAAGAATTGCCGAAGCGGCCTGCCGTGAAAAGGCCGCGGCTGCTGTCCAGAAAGTTGATGCGCGTAAACAGACGGCAGTAAAGCTCGCCGAGGCCGATCAAAGTGACCACAAAAACGCTCGAAGCAGCAAGCAAGAGCAGCTTTTGTTGCCAACCGGCCTTTTTCTTTTCCATCAAGTTCAACGCGCGATTCACTTGCAGGGTGCGGAAGAGAGGTATCCAACCTTTCCGAATTTTGTACACATAAAGCTACCAAATTGTCTAAATGTGAACAAGTGAGCTGCGGATGCCGTTCGAGGGCGGAGCCCGGGCATCTTTTCGGGCGACACCGTGATTAACAACGCGGAGATCGAAAGGTCGCGTTTCCCCGAATTAAACGCGTTTACGCGCCACTTCACCGAGCCCTCCGACACAAACTTGCTTTACCACGCCGCTTGTGCCAAATTTTAGCCAATTAATATTTTTGAACTAAGGAGTGGTTCTTGATGCCGATAATTGTTGCCGAAACCGCGAACGGCAAGGTTTCATTCGAAACTGAGAAAGAGCGAAAGCTCGTGCTGGCTATCGAGGACAACGACATCGATATTCTGCATCGATGCGGCGGAAATGCTCGATGCACGACGTGTCGAGTCGAGATTTTGGAGGGGGATCCGGGGCCGATAGGCGAGGCCGAGAGAACGATTCTGGCAACCAAGACCGATCTTGGCGATCACACGAGACTCTCTTGTCAGGTAAAGGTGATCGACAACTTGCGGGTGAAAGTGATAAATCAGGCTAGCGTCAGAAATCTCGATCCCGGACCTAGGCCGGAAGATTAGCGGCGATGCCCTTTTTTTCGCTTGTGTAAAGACTATGCGATAAAGGCTGTAAGACGGAGGAATAAAAAGCATGGCAAATGAAGCATTAAATCAAAGATATCCGTTCGAAATGCCCGTTCTCGATTACGATTTCGACGCTCTCGAACCCGTGATTGACGCGAAAACGATGGAGCTGCATCATGACAAGCATCATCAGACTTACGTCGACAAATTGAACGAGGCGGTCAAGGAGCACAAGGATTTACAGGAAAAAACTTTGGTCGAAATTTTGTCGGACCTCGACGCGGTGCCCCAAGCGGTGCGATCGGCCGTTCGCAACAACGGCGGGGGGCACGCCAACCACGCGATGTTCTGGACTCTGATGAAGAAAGACGGCGGAAAGCCTTCGGGCGCACTCGCGGATGCGATCGACAGCGCGTTCGGATCGCTTGACGAGTTCAAGACGAAATTCAACGACGCGGGTGTAAAACAGTTCGGTTCGGGTTGGGTCTTCGTTTATTCTGACCGTGGTCAATTGAAAATCGAATCCAAGCCGAATCAGGACACGACCTTGCACAACGGTATCGAGCCGATCTTCGGCAATGACGTCTGGGAGCACGCTTACTATTTGACCTACAACAACCGCCGGCCGGATTATTTGAAAGCTTGGTGGGATGTGGTCGATTGGGAAACGGTGGCGTCGCGTTTTGAACGCCTTCGCGGGCACGCTGCCAAGGTATAAAATCATTGACCCTTTCCGACAAGCCGCCGAATGAGCGGCTTTTGTATTGCACGACAGCGGTTGACTGCTTTTCGCTGTCCGAATGGTAAAATATGACTGACGGCCAAAGGTCGGCGTTTTTAGAATGATCGAGGAAAAGGTTTTAGTTCAAAAATTTCTCAGCCGCAAAAGTCGCGAGCGATTGAAAAAGCCGGATTGGCTGAAGATCAAGCTTGGCGATCCGTCGAATCAGAATGCGGTGTTGAATCTGATCGAGGGTTTGAATCTGCACACCGTCTGCCAGGAGGCGAAATGCCCGAACATCTTCGAATGCTGGACGGACAAAACGGCCACCTTTATGCTCGGCGGCGACACGTGCACGCGTCACTGCGGATTTTGCGCGGTCAATAAGGGCAAGCCCATGGATCTCGATCGTATGGAGCCGACGCACGTGGCTGAGGCCGTCAAGCATCTCGATCTCAAACACGCAGTCATCACCTCGGTCAACCGCGACGATCTTGCCGACGGCGGTTCAATTCATTGGGCGGAGACGATTCGCAGAGTTCGCGAAATGAACCCGGAATGCAAGGTCGAGGTGCTGATCCCGGATTTTAACGGCGACGAATTGGCCCTGAACAGCGTTCTCGCCGCCGGCCCGGATGTTTTAAATCACAACACCGAAACTATCGCTCGGCTTTATCGTCGCGTGCGGCCGGACGCGAAATATTATCAGTCGATGGAGTTGCTCGAGCGTGCGGCTCAGTTTCGCGATACGCAATTCCCCTTGATGTTAACCAAAAGCGGAATCATGGTCGGCCTAGGTGAAACGTTCGAAGAGGTTGTCGATCTGATGCGTGATCTTCGCGATGTTTCATGCGACATCATGACGATCGGTCAGTACCTCCAACCCTACGAAAAACGTCTTCCGGTTGAGAAATACGTCACACCCGCGGAGTTCGCCAAATGGAAACATATCGGCGAATCGCTGGGCTTCAAACATGTCGAATCGTCGCCGCTCACCCGCAGCTCGTACCATGCAAGGCAGCAGACTGAAAACAGGCAATCTATTTCGTAACGCCGAACTTGAGGCGAAGATCACGGCCATCACCCCGGCTCAGGTCAATGCGGCGATGCAAAAATACATCACGCCGGACAAAATTACGATCATCAAAGCCGGCGACTTCGCGAAAACCAAGAACGCCGGCCAGTGAAATCGTTCGCACCGGCGTTGGCGGCGACGGCCAGGCAAAAACACAGAATGAAGTTCGGCCTCATCGCCGGAAGCGGACAGTTTCCTTTCCTGGTCGTCGACGGTGCACGACGTTCGGACGTAGCATTATCCGTCGTTGCGATCAAGGAAGAAACGGACAAGCGGATCGACCAGGTCGCTGATGATGTGCTGTGGGTTGGCATTGGTCAACTTGGGAAGATGATCTCGTTCTTTAAAGATCGAGGCGTGACTAAGGTGATGATGGCCGGACAGGTAAAGCATGTGCAGATTTTCTCGGGTGCGATGCCTGATGTGCGGATGCTGAAAATGCTTTGGAATTTGCCCCGGCGAAATACCGACGCTTTGATCGGCGGCGTGGCCGACGAGATGGCGAAAGAGGGAATCGACCTGATCGATTCGACATACTTTATCAAAGACGATCTCGCACCGAAAGGTATTTTGACTAAACGCAAGCCAGACGAAACCGAATTAGCAAATATCGAGTACGGCCTGCACGTTGCGTCGGAGATCGGCCGGCTCGATCTGGGGCAAACGATCGTCGTTCGCGAAAGGGCCTGCGTAGCGATCGAGGCAATGGAAGGCACAGACGCGACGATCCGCCGTGCCGGCGAACTGGCAAAAGGAAAGCTGACGGTCGTCAAAATCGCCAAACCCGGGCAGGATATGCGTTTCGATGTGCCGGTCGTCGGCGTGCCGACGATCGAAACTATGATTGCCGCCGGTGCGACGTGCCTCTCAATTACAGCCGGGAAGACACTTGTTTTCGACAGCGAAAAGATGCTGCAGCTAGCCCAAAAAAACAAGATTTGTATCGTCGGCACGTAACGTTGCGAAACAATCATCTGCCCTTAACGTAAAACCCCTTTGCCTCCTTTTTATAATCTAAGATTACGTCCGGTCATTTCCCCGAAAATCACGATGAGAAAACCAATCTTCGCTTTTTTAATTTACGGAGCTCTAATTGCGCCGTTTGCCGCTGTTTCTCAGGTTCCGGTTCGGATCACGCCGGCCGAGCGGAGATTGACTAGCGAGATCACGGCCGATCAGTTGAGTGCCTATTTGCACTTTGTCGCATCTGACGCGATGGGCGGGCGTGATACACCATCACCGGGTCTTGACGCGACGGCCGAGTTTTTGAAAATGAACTTGACGCGCTGGGGCCTTAAACCGGCCGGCGACAGCGGTACGTTTTTCCAGCGAATCGCACTAAAATCCGAGACGATCGATACGGTAAATAATCTTCTGCAAATCGACGGTAAGGATTACAAAATCAACGACGAGTTTTTCCGCCTAAGCGGGAACGGTTCGGCGAATGCGTTGATGTATTTTGCCGGCCACGGTTGGGTCGTCAAATCGAAGAATATTAACCCCTACCAGGCCGCCGACATAAAGGGAAAGGTCGTAGTGATAACATCTGAAGGCTTTCCGTCGATGGATACGCTCACGCGGCCTCCGGCTAGCGTGGTAGACGCGGATCTTACTGGAAATAAAGGCACCGATTGGTCCGACCCGTTGACATACGCGCGTCAGCACGGCGCGGCCGGCATTCTTCTAATTGCTTCGCCGCAGGCCCAGGCTGGGTGGGGGCAGATCAGGCGGTTTTTTTCACGCGCGAACATATATCCGGAAAAGCTTCGACAAGGCCCGACCGCTGAACAAGATAAAATGCCAGTGATGTTGGTATCTTCCGGTGTCGCTGACGCGATAATTGCAGGTGCGGGAGTGAAAGAATCGGTAACGGGATTCGCCATCGACAGGACAGTTTCGATGACGGCGATGAGCCGATCCGAGACGAAATACACGCAAAACGTGGTCGCAATTTGGGAAGGCCGCGACCCGGTTCTTAAAAACGAAATGGTCGCAATCGGAGCCCATTACGATCACGACGGCACGAACCCGAACGCGCCCGGCGAAGACAAGATCTGGAATGGCGCCGACGACGATGGTTCGGGTACGGTGGCGGTGCTTGCCATTGCCGAGGCTCTCGGCAAAGCGCGCATTAGGCCGAAGCGCTCGGTGCTGTTTGTCTGGCATGCCGGTGAGGAGAAGGGATTGTGGGGCAGCGAGTATTTCAACAAATTTCCGACGGTAGAAATTAAAAATGTCGTTGCGCAAATAAATATAGACATGATCGGTCGGAGCAAAAAGCCGGGCGATACGAACCCGAAAAATAAAGAGCTTTCAGGCGAGAATGAGATCTACGTCATCGGCTCGGAGATGATGAGCTCAACGCTCGGTTCGATAGTGAAGGCGACGAACAAGAGTTTTCTCAACCTTAGCTACAATTACCGCTACGACGATCCGAAAGACACGAACCGATTTTTCTTTCGCTCGGACCATTTTCATTATGCCGTAAACGGCATTCCGATAGCTTTTTGGTTCGACGGGGTTCACGAGGATTACCATCAGCCCAGCGACACCGCAGACAAAATCGATTACGCAAAGATGGAAAAGGTAACTAGGACGATCTTTTTAACTTTATGGGAACTTACGGACCTTGCCAAAAGGCCCGCGGTCGACAAGAAATTGCCTCCTCAACTGATGCAAAGATAGACGCCTCCTAACCAGACTTTCGTCCACTTTTGGACATCTATTCATCTTTTTCCGCGACGAGTCGCCGATAGGCCTCGGATCGCGAAATGCAGTATTCTTTTGCCGCCTGTTTGAGGGCGGCCCGGCGGTCGGAATCTTTTTCCAACTCGCGGACTCGCGTTGCGAAAGTGCCTGGATCGCGCCTTTGCGGAA
>JBHENZ010000166.1:0-3246 GCA_046261815.1 Pyrinomonadaceae bacterium
TTATTACGTCGCCGCCAAGCAGGTTTTTCCCGGCAAATTCGCGAATCTGACCCTCCGAGACAGCATTGACCGAATCGGAATATCGATTCAACTCCGCGACCGGAACACCAAAACTATACAAATCGCCTACCGCAGAAGCAAGGCCTTGGGTCGTCTCAAGATTACGACCGAAACTGCCTGTCAGCACCGATTTCCTCGGCATCAGCTCGGCAGTCGTGATCTCTCCGGTTGTCAACCGCTTGATTTCGGCGGCCACGAGTTCCAGTACCTCTGCAGCCGATTCATTTTTCGTTTGTGTCCGGGCGCCAAAATTCGTTGTGTCGTTTCGCCAGCCAAAGTTGCTGCCCGCACCATAGCTTAGGCCGCGTTTTATGCGAATTTCCTGGTTAAGCCGCGAAGAATAACCGCCGCCTAACAGCGAATTCAATACGCCGGCCGGATAATAGCTTGTGCTTTGGCGGCCGACCGCATCGATTCTCTTCTGATATGAGACCACGGCCTGACCGGACTTTGGCATATCGACAACCAGAATCCGACGAAAAACTGCATTCATATCAAGCGCACCGCCGGCCGCTTTCGCCACGGCCGCCGAGCTGGATTCGCTGCTCGGACCTCGCCACGCACCGAATATCTTTCGGGCAAGTGCTTCGGCCCTTGCGACTGTAATGTCTCCGGCAAAGATCAACACGCTTCGCTCGGGCCTGAAAGCAGTCGTGTGAAAATTTCGCACATCGTCTACTCCTATAGATGCAAGACTTGCGGGTGTCCCTCCTGCGGGATGCTCGCTAAAGCTATAGCGGCTTGCAACGTAGCTCGCCAGAAAGCCCGGCTGCTTAAGGTTGTAAGTCAGCCCGTCGAGCTCCTGCGATTTAAGCAGATCAAGCTCGCTTTGACTGAAAGCCGGATTGAGAATCACGTCGCCCAAAATCGTCATCGCCTGATCGAGCTTGTCCGACGTGACCGTGACGCTCGCCAGCGAATTATTCCAACCGGCTCCCGAGTTGAGCGATCCACCCAAAAACTCTACCTGCTCGGCGATCTGCTCGGCCGATCGGGTTTTCGTGCCCTTAGTGAGCATGGATGCGGTCAGGTTAGCCAAACCAGCTTTAGCGATTGCCTCCGACGAAGCACCGGTCCTGACCAGCAATTGTGCGGTCACGATCGGAACCTCTTTTTTCTCGATCACCGCAATTGTTAAACTATTTGGCAGCTTTATTTCTTTAACAGCCGGGATCACGATCGGCCGCGGCGCACCAGGAGCCGGAATCGGCCCCTGAGCTAGCGATCCGACGCCAAGTAAGCAAAGGAGCATTAATGCCGTTAGCGGGCGAAAGATCGTAAAGGCAAATATTTCTTTCATTCTAATATCTCTCTGTCTCCCCGTCTCTGCGGTAACAACCAAACTTTTCATTTCGCGGCCTCCGCCGCTTTAGCCTGGTTATAATAGATCACTACGCGGTTTTTGTCCTTAAAGTATTGCTTCATCACACGCTGAACATCCTCTGCCGTGACAGATTGCAGTTTCTGAACCTCGACGTTCACAGCCTTCGCGTCGCCAAGATAAGCAACTGCCCGCTCGATCGCGATCGCTTTGCCATCGTTCGTTTCGCGTTGGCGAATGGCACCGGCGACCAATTGATTTTTGGCCTTGTCTAACTCCTTCGCCGTTACGCCGCCGTCCTGGACTTTCTTAATCTCGGCAAGCAGGGCGGCCTCAAGTTTTTCGGACGTCCCGTCTTGCGAGCCGATTCCGATGAGCGACATTCGTCCGCCCTCGGTATTCAGCTCCAGATCAAGATTGGCCTCCTGCGCGATTTTCTGCGTTCGGACCAATGCCTGATAAAGCCTTGAGCTTTCGCCGCCGGACATAATATTGGCCGCTACGCGTAATGCGGGGATGTCCGGGCTTGTCGTTTTCGGGGCAAGATAAACAATACCTGTTGCGGGAAACGGCACTCGGGGGCCCGTTTCGTTTATGCGGCGTTCCGCAATCCATTCGGGCTCACTAATCGCAACACGCGATATAATTCCGCTCGGCTTGGCAATGCGGCCGAAATATTTATCGACCCAGGCATCAAGCTGTCGTTGCTGAAAATCGCCTACCACGATCAACACGGCGTTATCCGGCCGGTAATAATCTTTGTAGAATTTTTCGGCATCCGCACGCGTTGCCGCGCTCAGTTCTTCCAAATTGCCTATTACGCCGCGTCGGTACGGATGTTTTTGAAACGTCACATCGTCGAGCAGCCAAAAGAATTTTCCGTACGGGGGGGCGAGCACGCTCTGCCTATATTCCTCCTTGACGACTTCACGCTCGGAGGCAAAATTCTTTTCATCGACGTTTAAATTTACCATTCGGTCCGCCTCGGCCCAGAGTAAGGTTTCAAGATGGTTCGACGGCACGACCTCGTAATAATTGGTAAAATCCGGCCACGTCGAAGCGTTGTTGAATCCACCGACGTCTTCGGTCAGCCGATCCATCTTTTCGTCCGGCATATTCTTGGTCGCCTTGAACATCATGTGCTCAAACATATGTGCGAACCCCGAACGTCCCGGCGGATCATTCTTGCCGCCAACGTCGTACCAGACGTGCAGCGAAACTGTTGGCGTCGAACTATCTTGAACCGAGACCACGCGCAAACCGTTCGACAGTGTGCGTTCCTTGATATTCAAGGGCGCGACTCTGACCTGTCCGAAACCAGCCGTAATCATCAACGACCCAAGTATGATTACAAAGATTCTTCGCATAATTGTTTTAGTTAAAGGAGAGTAATAAGCACTATTTACGCACGAAGCGTTATATAGGTTTTGGATGCAAAGCTGGTGTCACGGGTTCGCGACAGAGTCGGCGCCGTTCGCGGTAGGTAGCGGCTGAAGGCACAGTTCGAACGAGCGCCGTTTCAGTCGGCGCAGTCAACCATCTGCTAATGCAGGTGCGGCCGACTCGTTCTTCTCGCAACCTAATACTCGTAAAATCCCTTACCTGATTTCCTGCCCAGCCAACCTGCATCGACGTATTTTTTCAGTAGCGGACATGGCCGGTACTTGGGATCGCCGAGACCTTCATGTAGTACATTAAGTATGGCAAGGCAAACGTCGAGGCCGATGAAATCTGCCAGCGTCAGCGGCCCCATCGGGTGATTCATCCCGAGTTTCATTATCTCGTCAATGGCTTCTTTAGTTGCCACCCCTTCGTGTAAAGCAAAAACCGCCTCATTGATCATCGGCATCAACACACGGTTTGAA
>JBHENZ010000167.1:0-7341 GCA_046261815.1 Pyrinomonadaceae bacterium
CGCAGCAAGAAAACTTGCGTGAAATAATATCGACCGTCTTCGGTAATCGCGACGCCGATGGCCGATTCTTTCCAACGCGTGCCGAGTAGATTGTTTTTATGGCCCGGCGATTCCATCCAGCGTTCGACAGCGAACTCGACCGGTTCTAGGTAGCCCTGTACGAACGCGATGTTCTCGCCGATCGCCGACCACTCGCCGAGGCCGTGCTTGTCGGCACGTACGTCGATCATCGAGCCATCCGAACCCTTATGGCTAAAGAATTTTACGACGGCCATATCGTCCGAATGCGTTCGGGCGAGTGACGCCAGATCGTCGTTCCAGTCGAGCGGGCTGAGACCTGCGGCGGCACGTTTTAGATTGATCAGCTCGAAAGAGCGGCGTTCCGCGGAGACAACTGCGGCGGGCAAAACCTTAGACGACGGCAGCACAATCGCGGTTCGCGGGCGAACTAAGCCGGCGAATGAAGTCGCCGCGTGCAAATTCGAAACGGGTACTCCCGGCAGGCTCTGCCCGAATGCTGCGGCCGACATCGATATTAATATTGTGGAAAAAAGGACCTGCGAGAATTGCATTTAACCCCACTTCGGCGGCCGGACGTTTCCCTAGTTTCGGGATTTCCTGGCGTTGCGTCCGCCACGCGTTGATTAGCGCGACAGTTGCCTTTTCGGATAAGGTTTAAGAAAACTGGTGATCAATGAAGTGCGGCCTTGCGACCGTACTAGTTAATAAAAAGCATTATTCGCCGCAATATTCCGGAACTATTTTATTCGTTTGAGGCCGGAAAACATGGGTAAAGGCGGTTTATAGAAGCTATATGAATGTGAAATTGTTTTTTCTTTTAGCGGCGGTGTCGCCACAGCATGCGGGTATGAACCTGTGTCAAATAAGTCGGCGGCAAATACAGCGCCGACGAATACGGCAAGCCAAATTAGGAAAGATCACGGTCACGCGGCGATGGAAAGACAGAAAATTCAAGTAGTGATGAGGACGGGCGATAACGGTGTGACGGCCCGGGCAGTGGCGAATGAGCTTGGCATCGATCAGGTTTTTGCCGAAGTGCCCGAGCAAAAAGCTGAGAAAGTGAGGGAAATTCAAATGCAAAATCGGGTGGTGGCGATGGCGGGGGAGCGTTAATGACGCACCCCCTTGCCCAGGCCGATGTGGGAATCGCGTTTGCGAGCGAAACGGACGTTGCGATCGAATCGGCGGATATAACTCTGCTGCGACCCGATTTGGGCGGCATTTTGAAGGCCCGAAATTTGAGCCGTGCGACGATGAAGAACATCCTGCAGAATTTATTTTTCGCCCTTGCGTACAATGTAATCGGTGTTCCATCGCGGCCGGAGTCTTGTTTCCAGTTTTCGGTTTGCTGCTCTCGCCGATGATCGCAAGCGCGGCGATGACGTTCAGCTCGGTGTCGGTTATATTGAATGCATTGCGGCTGCAAAATATTAAATTGTGAAGGAAGAATTGCCCGCGAATTTCTTATGGCTGGAAAAATTGCAATTGCGATTCATGGCGGTGCCGGGACGATTTTGAGATCGTCGATGACGGCCGAGCTTGAGCGCGAGTATCGCAGCGGATTGGAAGGTGCGTTGAAGATCGGCTGGGACATTTTGGACAAGGGCGACAGCGCGCTCGATGCGGTCGAGTCGGCGGTTTGTTCGCTCGAAGACTTTCCGCTTTTCAACGCCGGTCGCGGGTCGGTGTTTACCCACGAAGGCAAAAACGAAATGGATGCTTCGATCATGGACGGGCAACGTTCGCGGGCCGGCTCGATTGCGTTTGTGCGAAATGTGAAAAATCCAGTGAAGCTCGCGCGGCGGGTGATGGAACGAACCGAGCACATAATGCTCGGCGGTGAGGGTGCGAATCAATTCGCTAAAGAAATGGACGTCGAGATGGCGGACGATGCGTATTTTTTTACCGAGCACAGATATGAGCAGCTGCTTCGGGCGAGAGATGAAGGTGTCGTCGAATTAGATCACTCCGCGTCAGAACCGTCTGCGGCATCGGATGCTTTAACGAATCAGGCCGCAACATCGGTGAGTCATGGTCAACCACCTGCCGCAGGCGGTACCGACCTTTTGGCGACCAAGCCGCGTGGAACTGTTGGAGCGGTGGCCTGTGACGCGAATGGCAATCTCGCCGCCGCGACTTCGACCGGCGGGATGACGAACAAGAAATATGGTCGCATCGGCGATACGCCGCTGATTGGTTCGGGTACGTATGCTGACAACGCCACATGTGCCGTTTCGTGCACAGGCCACGGAGAATTTTTTATGCTCGGCGTGACGGCATACGACGTAGCCGCGAGAATGAAGTATGGCGGCACGCAACTCGAAACGGCGGCACGGGAAGCCATAGAATCTTTAACGTCTATCGGCGGCGAAGGCGGGCTGATCGCGGTGGACGCGCTAGGAAGTCTCGCGCTGCCATTTAATTCGGAAGGGATGTATCGCGGGTTTGTAACGGCGGACGGCACATTTCGAACGGACATTTATCGTTAACACAATACATCTAATTTGTTTTCATTCGACTTCGGATCATTTCCCGAAAGCTAATTAGTAATTAGCTCTCAGGGTATAGGTCTCAATAGTCTCGATCGGGTTTTGAATCAAGCTTTTGCGGCATTCACCTCGTCTCTGATCTCCTGCACATATTTGATATCGTCCGGCACGCGGTCCGCAAAGGTGACTACGAGCTCGCCTTTTCGGGCGTTTTTGATCGCGTGGTGAATTGCTGCACGGCTTTCCGGGATGATGCGGACCTGCGGCTTGTGTTCGCTTTGTGCGATGCCTTCCTGCAGAAGCTGAAACATCGCTTCGTCGGTACGGCCGCGAAGATAGTTTCCGCGGCGTAAAACGATGCGGTCAAAATTGTCGGCGACGATCTGGGCGAATTCGCGTATGTCGTCGTCGCGGCGATCGCCCGTTCCGTTAAGAACGGCTGTGCGGTATTTATTCGGAAGTTTTCGGACAAAATCGGTCAGGCCACGTGCACCAGCCGGGTTGTGAGCGTAATCCATAAGCACCGTCGCATCGCCTACCTCGACGAAGTTGAGTCGGCCCGGCGTTTGGGCCGTGCCGGCGTTGAATGTGGTGAGTCCGACGCGTAAATCTTCGAGCGAAACGCCGTGGACGAATCCCGCGAGCGTCGCGGCCAGAACGTTTTCAATCATGAACTCCGCACGGCCGCCGTAAGTGAGCGGAATGTTCACGGCTCGCTCGACACGAACCTTCCACTTGCCCTTCAAGATTGTGACATAGCCGTTTTCGTAAACGCACGAGATGCGGCCCTTCTCGGCCTGCCGCTTGATATTCGGGTGATTTTCATCCATCGAAAAATAGACGACCCGGCCATCGACAAGTTGACGCATTTTGTAGACCAACGGATCCTCGGCATTGAGGACGGCAAAGCCGCGACGCGATACGGCACGAGGCACGACCGATTTTACGCGTGCAAGATCTTCGAGCGTGTTTACGTCCTTCAAACCCAAATGATCGGCGGCAATATTTGTAACGATGCCGATATCGCAGTGATCGAAACCGAGACCCGAACGAATAATGCCGCCCCGTGCGGTTTCGAGAACGGCTACTTGTACGGTCGGATCTTTTAAAACGAGTTGCGCAGAAACGGGGCCGGTATTATCGCCTTGCGTGATCTGCTGATTTTGAATGTACGTACCGTCGGTCGTAGTAAAGCCGACGGTCAGCCCACCTCCCTTGAGGATGTGCGCGATGAGGCGAGTGGTCGTCGTTTTACCGTTGGTTCCGGTAATAGCAATGATCGGAATTCGCGACGGCGCTCCTTGCGGATAAAGCATGTCGATGACGTGTTCCGCGACGTTGCGGCCGATGCCCTCGCTCGGTGCAAGATGCATACGAAAACCCGGAGCCGCGTTGACCTCAATGATGCCGCCGCCGCTTTCGGCCAGCGGCTCGGAAACATTCGGTGCTATCACGTCGACGCCTGCAACGTCGAGGCCGATGATGCGGGCGATGCGTTCGAAGAGAAAAACGTTAAGTGGATGAACCTCGTCCGTGCGATCGATCGCCGTGCCGCCAGTCGAGATGTTAGCGGTGGTTTTAAGAAAAAGAATTTCGCCGTTGGGCAAAACCGAGTCGATATCGTACCCCTTCGCACGGATACAACGCATCGTTTGACCGTCGACCTCGATTAAAGTCAAAACTTTCTCGTGACCGTAACCGCGACGCGGATCGGCATTCGTCTCGTCGATTAGCTGCTGAATAGTTTGCTTTCCGTCGCCGACGATGTGTGCGGGCAGGCGTTCGGCAACGGCGATCAGCCGATTGTTGACGACAAGCGCGCGAAAGTCGGACCCGTTCAACTGTCTTTCGACGATGACCCAGCGGGAATACTCTTTTGCTTTTTCGAATGCGCTCTGGGCATGTTCGAGATCGGTGATTCCGACCGTCGCACCTTTTCCGTGATTGGCATTTAGCGGTTTGACGACCAGCGGAAAGCCGATAGAGTGAACGGTACTTCCGAGCTCGCTCACTTCGCTGATGCGATAGCCGTGCGGCACGGGCACGCCCATATCGCCAAGCAGTTTTTTCGTCGCGTGTTTGTTGCCCGCGATGTCGACGGCGATCATGTTTGTGTTTGCCGTCACGGTGGCCTGGATTCGTTTTTGATAGACGCCGTACCCCAGCTGGACCAGAGATTGATCGTTTAAGCGGATGAACGGAATGTTCCGGTGCTCGGCTTCGTCGACGAGTGCACCCGTCGACGGTCCGAAGCGCACCTCCTCGCGAATTTCGCGCATTCGCTGAACGTCCGTCGAGATTCCGCCGCGAATGTCGTCGACCGGTAAGTTTTCGGCGATGTCGAGGAATAACTGTACGGCTGCGCGGCCCGCGAAACGCCCGACGTCCTCTTCCATATAGCTGAAGACGACGTTGTAAATGCCGTATTCGCCGGTTTCCCGCGTGCGGCCATAGCCGGTGTCCATGCCAGCGAGAGTTTGCAATTCCAATGCGAGATGCTCGATTACGTGACCGGCCCATGTGCCTTCTTTCACACGCCGCAGAAATCCGCCTTCTTCCTGATAGCTGCAGCCATGCTTTGCAAGCGACGGCATCAGATCGCTGAGTCGCTCAATAAAACTTTCGATCTTGTCGGTCGGCTTCGCCTCGTAATTGCCGATATCGAGTCGCATTACGATAAGGTTTTTCCAATAGCCGCTCCAGTAATTGGGACCACGAAGGGTTCGGGTTTCGAGTATCTGCATAGAACGATTTTCACCGCCGAGACGCGGAGATGCCGAAATTTTTAGAATTATTGACGATTCTTTTGAGCCCGCTCTTTAACACCGGTACATGAAAGTTTACGAGCAGGCCGACGTGTTTACCGCTTAGTTTTTTAAGTATGAGAGTAATTGCGCCTCGAATACTGAAATAATTCGTTCGACCGCTTTGATCTCAACTATGACTGCTTGCTCTACCACTATATCCATCCGCTATCCACAATCGAGTTGGACACTTTTATATGTGACGGGCAAAGCGACCTGTCGTTCGAAAGCTAAACCGACCTGACTTAATTCAAACATAGGCACCCTTCATAAGCCGATTCACCTAAACCCGGCCGCCCTAACCCACGATGCACCGCATTTGCACATCCCATTATTTTCTCTGTAATTTATCTAATCTTTCAATCTCAGGATCAACATCAAGCCTTCACACTATACTTCTCTCTTTCTCCGCGTTTCCGCGTCTCGGCAGTGAAAATCGCAAATCCCTACACGATATCTGGAAGCAAAAATTCATTTGGCGGCTGTAGCGGGTGGCGGTTGATGAAGTCGTAGATCAGGCCGTCTCTTAAAACATGGAGCTGGAGGCCGCAGACGCTGAAAGGCTGAAACTCGTCGACCTCGGCAATCTCGTTGTAAGTGATCTGCGATCCGTCGACGATGGTGGCCGAGCCGAGGCCGTAAACTTCGAGGATACCTTCGCCGCTAAGAATGATCGCCGTATTTTCGTCGATGCCGATGCCGAGATTGTAAGGATTGTAGGAAACGGCCGTGATCAGACGGCTGATCCTGCCGCGTTCGGTAAAGTGCTGATCGATGATGATGTTTTTAAGAAAGCCGAGCCCCGGCGAGAGACGCACGCTGTTTTTGTGCGGATGCGGCGTCGATTCGCCGCGGACGATCATGGACGTGCTCATTCCAGCGGCACCCGCACTTGTGCCGGCGAGAATCATGCCGGTATCGCGCACCTTTATCCGGAGTTTGTCTGCAAAGGCAGTGCCGCCGAGCAGGCTGACAAGCCTCATTTGGTCACCGCCGGTGATGAAAACTCCGGTCACGCCTTCGAGCAATCCGTCGGCGTCGGCATGGAAAACGTCTTGCCTGGACGTCGCACGCAGCACGCGCGCATTCGCTACGCCCAAGTTTCGAAACGCCTGCGTGTATACGTCCGCCGCAAACTCGGGAAAATCCGAGGCCACGGGAACGATCAAAATCTCGGCCTTGTCGCCGCCCGCGAGCTGCAAAAATTTCTTCAAAATCCGACGCTCGTTATATTTGTCCTCCGCCCCGCCAATTACCAGCAAATGCCCGCCGATAATCTCGCGGTCGATACGTTCAATCATCTTTTCTTTATTGTCGATTAGAAAACCTGAATGCTACCTGTAAGTTATTGCAACGGCGGGAATTGGTCAAGATACGCTATTCATTGTCATTTTCTCGGTTCCATTTGACACGGTGCCGTGTATCTCCTGCAAACTTCTGACCGCAACTTTTTCTTCACTGTTTTTCGCTGAGATCGCCTCGACCAGTGCCTCGGCGCCCGTGATAGTTGTCACGCACGGAACGTTGAATTGCAATGCGGCTTTCCGAATCGCCTGCTCATCAAAATGGGAGACGCGGCCGAGGGGCGTGTTGATGATGAGTGCGATATCGCCCTGGCGGATGAGGTCCGCGATGTTTGGGCGGCCTTCGTTTACTTTAAAAACGGATGCGCATTTGAGGCCGACCTCGCGAAGGCGGTTAGCGGTGCCGTGCGTAGCGACGAGGTCGAAGCCTAATTTATCCAAACGACGGGCCAGAATTGCGGTCTGACCTTTGTCTGCATCAGTCACGGATATGAAGGCGTTGCCGGTCATGGGGAGTCGTAATCCCGCCCCTTCCATCGCTTTGCCGTAGGCTTCGCCGAACGTGACTCCGACACCCATCACCTCGCCGGTCGAATGCATCTCGGGCCCGAGAATCGGGTCGACGCCGGCGAATTTTTTGAATGGAAATACTGGAGATTTGACGAAAATAAGCGGCACGGGCAACATGTCGGGCAAATTGAATTCGGCAAGAGCTTTTTCACC
>JBHENZ010000168.1:0-5173 GCA_046261815.1 Pyrinomonadaceae bacterium
CCCGCAATCGCAAGCAGTCCATAAAGCGCTGCTTGAAAACGAGCCGACCTGCCCATTTCGCCTTTCAACTGCCGCCACCATTCCGCGAATTCGATTTGGATACGTTCCGTGTAGCCTGTCGCACGCGCGTTGTAATCGCTCAGGCCGCGTTTAATCGATGTGAACAATGATCGCTGCTCCTGAATGTCAAAGGCGACAAAATATTGGATCCAGATCATTTCGAGAGCTTCGAGATAGCGATTGATGCGTGCCGTTACGCCGCTATTTGTTGCCGTCAAATTCTGACCGACCACCGGCGTCGGGTCGAACGGCACCCAAGCATCGGTTTCGGAGAAATAGACTTCCACCCAAGAGTGCGCATTTTTCTGTCTAACAATATAAACGTCGGCCGTCTCGTTGTATTCACCTCGCTGAAAGCCGTTGACGATTCGCGTTGCGATGCCCTGCGTCCGCAGCATCACAGCCATCGCCGTCGCGAAATACTCGCAGTGGCCCTCGCGTATATTAAAAAGAAAATCCGCCAAGGGCTGTTCGCCGCCGGCCCGCTGCTCGAGCGAATAGCCGAATTCGGTTTGCAAATATCGCTCGACGCCCGACGCCGCTTCGTACCGGTTCCGCGTGTTGTTCACAAGCGAGCCAGCCAGTTCCGCGATTCTCGGATCGATATCATCGGGTAGTTGCAAATAGCGAAAATCCGCCGAGGAGTACGGCGAGTTGTCCCGTCGTAACAGTTGAACGTGCGGCCGCGACGTATCCGATAGCGCCCTGTAGGTGATTCGTCGCCCAGAGCCCGGTCCTGAAAGCCCGCCTTGCAGATCCCGGAAAATTAGCGGGAAATTAGATTGAACGCCCACCACGCGGGGAAGCCCGAAGAGCACGTTAGTATCGAGCGGTTCGAGATAAATCGTCTGCAGTACGAGGTTGTCACGACTCGTCATGCGGTCAACGATCGCGGTATCGCGGGTCCCCCGCGTGAACGATTGCTTCTCGGGCTGCGAGCGGCTCCAAGCCCGATTATCGAAGGTATCCAATGCAAGCCCACGCCAGCGGAAAAACTCGATATTCGCATCAGGATTCTCTATGCGTGCCCGCATTACGACTTCCTCGTTTTCCTGTATGCGGCCAATATTGCCAAGCCGCACCGAGTCCGAAAAACCGGACATCGCTGTGACACCGCCCGCGCGGCCTCCGCCCGATGCACTTCCGACGCGCGGCAAAAGAAAAAACAGGGGTCCGGCTAAAATCAATATTCCCGTTAGCAGAATCATCGCGAGGACCGGTATCCGACGCACGCGAAAAGCGGCCAGGCGATCGACGGGTTTCGACGACGAAAGAGCCGAATCCTTTTTCGCGATTCGCCTGTCCGTCCGCTTGATCTCGGAGAGCACGATCACGCAAACCATCAGAAATGCGTAGAGGAGAAAGACGCCAAAATAAATCGCGCTGATGCTCAAGCCCGCAGCGAGCAAAATTTCGAAAAACGCCATCAAGTAGAGAAAAACCCAGTCGCGATGCGATTTTTTCTGAAACAGCTTGATGGCCGTCAGCGACAATATCAGCCGGGCCAAAATCCCCGGAAGTGCACCTGCCGAAGCGTGCGATCCGAAATATCCAAAGTTCCAACCTAGGTAATAAACCGGCAGTGCGAGAACTATCAAAGCCGTGCCCGTCCTTTCCGGAATCTGCCACCGCGTACCCTCAGCAAACCAAGCCGCGATTATCGCGGCAATAAAAACACCAGTTTCGCTTAACCCGAACGTGCCCGAAATCCCAAGCGCCGCAAACCCGCACAGCACCACGGCGTAGGAGAAGATTCTTAATGTTGTCTTAAGCCTCATTTCAGAAGATCAGGATTATTCTACCCCCGCGTTAACTGTCGTAGGAAAATACGTTTCCGAACGCAAACGGTTTAAGGATAATCTTCTTTATCCCGTCTCAGCCTTGCGCGCAAATTCTGCTTTCTCGGTTTATTCATCAGAACATTCGAATTAGTAAAGATCTCGAAGGAAGGACAGAGGTCGGACAGGACGCAGTCGAGGCATTTAGGTTTTTTGGCCTCGCAGATGCGGCGGCCGTGGAAGATTAGCCAGTGTGGAAACATTATCCAGTTTTTTTTCGACACGATTTCCTGCAAATCGATTTCGATTTTCACCGCGTCGATTTTTGCGGTGAGGCCGAGGCGTTGCGCAAGGCGTGCGACGTGAGTGTCCACGACGATTCCGGACATTATGCCGTAGGCGTTTCCGAGAACGACGTTTGCGGTTTTCCGCGCAACGCCGGGAAGGGATAAGAGATCGTTCATTGTACTCGGTATCTCGCCGTTAAAGTTATCAAGAATGCGCTGACAAGCGCCTTTGATGTTCTTTGCCTTGTTTCGAAAGAATCCGGTCGAGTGAATATCCTTTTCGAGCTCGGCCCATTCGGCGTTTAGGTAGTCGTGGGGCCCTCGGTATTTCCTGAACAAGTTTTCGGTCACGATGTTCACGCGTTTGTCGGTGCATTGCGCGGAAAGGATCGTAGCGACGAGAAGTTCGAAGGCGTTTGCGTGGTTTAGCTCGCAGTGCGCATCCGGATAAGCTTTTTTCAGACGGCGGATTATTGTACGTACGCGGGTCTTTCGGTCGTCGGTCATTGTCGAATAGGCTAGGAAACGACGGACGTAAATGCAAATTCCGGTGTGGTCGGTTAAAATTACTAGGCGGAAGCCCGCACGTAAGTAAGGGCGAAAAATGCTCAGCGTTTGATTTACGCCCTTACTTACGTGCGGGCTTTCGCAGTATACGTGCGAGTTTCTGAATTGTGCGCGCGGGCCTCTGCAAGTCTAGATGTGAAAGTTCCTTTGCTTGATCTGACAGAACAGAATCGCCTTTTGCGGCCGAAGATTGAGGCGGCTCTGGCGCGCGTGCTCGATACGAATGCTTTTATTCTAGGCCCCGAGGTCGAGGCCCTTGAAAGGGAATTGGCCGAATACTGCGGCACGAAACACGCGATCGGATGCGCTTCGGGAACGGACGCACTGTTGCTCGCGTTGATGGCCCTCGACGTTGGACCCGGCGACGAGGTGATCACCACGCCGTATAGCTTTTTCGCGACCGCAAGCGGCGTCACGCGGTTGGGGGCAACGCCGATTTTCGTCGATATTGAGCCTGGTACCTTCAATATCGACATCGCGCAGATCGGAGAGCAAATCACGAAGCGAACCAAGGCTATACAGCCGGTGCATCTTTTCGGACAATGCGTCGAGATGAAGCCGTTGAGGGAAATCGCCCGAGCGCGAAGCATTCCGCTTGTCGAAGATGCCGCACAGGCAATCGGCGCCGAGGATGCGGGCGGGCGTGCCGGTGGGATGGGCGCGATCGGCTGCTTTAGTTTTTATCCTTCGAAAAATCTCGGCGGCATGGGCGATGGCGGTTTTATGACGACCGATGACGATGCGCTTGCTCACAAGTTACGCGCGCTTCGCGTGCACGGCTCGGACGTCCGTTACTATCACAAATGGGTCGGATTAAATTCGAGATTAGATGGTTTTCAGGGTGCAATACTACGGGAAAAATTACCGTTTCTTGATGATTGGTCGGAACAACGAAAAAAGAACGCGGACCGCTATCGCGCATTCTTTCTCGATGCCGGGCTTGGTGAGAACGTCCTGCTGCCGATCGAGCGCGAAAACGTTCGTCATATTTATAATCAGTTTGTGGTTCGCGTGCCGAACCGTCGAGATGCGCTTCGCGAATTTTTGACAGGAAAAGGGGTCGGCACTGACATTTATTATCCCGTGCCGCTTCATTTGCAAGAATGTTTTTCGTATCTTGGATATAAACCAGGCGATCTACCCGAGGCGGAACGAGCGGCCGGCGAGACCATAGCGTTGCCGATCTATCCGGAGCTTACAGAAGAGCAGCAAGGATACGTGGTCGATTCGATTCGGGATTTTTTTGAGGGACCTAAACCTTGATGGTGATAAGAAGCTTTTTTATTTTCGATACTAAAACCATAGCGAGCAGGGCGGTGCTGATTGCCGCAGTAATCTTCGCGCTAATCGTCGCCTGGTTTTCGATTCGCTGGCAGCTGGGCGATATGCTCGCGCAGCTGACGCCGCCCAGCCAGCCGAACGCCGGCGAGATCGCTCGCCTCGCAACGTCCCTGGCGCCTTCGAGCCCCATTGCGCAGTGGCTTTCGGCGACAAAGCAAAGGGAAACTTTCGATTTGAGCGCGATCGACGCTTCGGTGGCGATGTTCGAATCGGTAGTTCGCCTTTCTCCAAACGATTTTCGCTGGTGGATCGAGCTTGGCCGAGCTTACGAGCAGGCCGAGCAAAGCGAGCGGGCCGAAGCTGCTTTTGAGCGCGCGACCGAGATCGCTCCCGAATATACTTTTCCTCGATGGCAGCTCGGGAATTTTTATCTTCGGCAAAATCGCAGCGATGAGGCGTTCGCCGAATTGAAAAAGACGACTGAGAAAAGTCTCGCATATCGCGAACAGGTGTTTTCGCTCGCGTGGGATTATTTCGACAAAAATCCGCAAAAACTTGAGGAGATCGCGGCGGATAGGCCGGAAGTGAATGCGACGCTTGCCTCCTTTTACGCCTTACGCGGCAAGCCCGAGGACGCGCTCCGCGTATGGAACAAGCTTTCGGCCGATGAGAAGGAGCCACATCTACGTTCAGCCCGCGACATCGCGCAGGGCCTTTACGACAGGCGTTATTTCAGACAGGCCATCGCGTTTGCAAGCCAGACGGGCATCGATCCGGAGGCGCAGATCGAAACAGTGACCAACGGAAGCTTCGAAAAATTTATCGGGCCGGCAAACGAAACCTTGTTTGGCTGGGTCATCAATCGCGGCGAAGGAAGGATGGAGGCCTTGCCGGACTCGACCGTCAGGGCCGAAGGTGGACGCAGCCTCAAGGTCACGTTTCGCGGTTATAACAAACCTGACATGTACAATATTACACAGTTCGTCGCTGTCGAGCCCGGCAAAAGATACCGAGTGGCTTTTGTCGTGCGCACCGAAAACTTGAAAAGTGGCGGACCGCCGCTCGTCAAATTAATCAGCGGTCAGGACGACAAGGTCGTGGCGACGTCGAGTCCGTTTGAAACAGGAACGAATGATTGGCAGCAAATCGCTTTGGACTTTACCGTGCCTGAAAACACCGACGGCGTTCGAATCGTTACAG
>JBHENZ010000169.1:0-10435 GCA_046261815.1 Pyrinomonadaceae bacterium
CCGCGGCTCGTCTGTTTTCGCTGCTCTCAAGGACGTTAATCTTACATCGTCACGCCTCGTGGGAAGCGATGAGGACGAGCAAAAAGGAAAAACGCCCGAAGAGCAGGATCCTGACAAACGCAAACAGGCCGAGGCTAATCCCTCGCCTTCGCCGAAGCCGACCTCAACGCCGCAAGAAACCGAAGTCGAGCCAATGCCGCCGATCGAATTAAAGTCCGACAAGGCCGACTGGATTGCTCCGACGCTTCCGCCGATCGCCTCGCCGTCGGCGAATGCAAACAAAGTTCCCGAGGCCCTGCCCGGCTCGATAATGCGTGCGACCGTTGATCGCACGACATACTTAACATACGGTATTGGTCAAAGTGAGGTGCCTGTCCTGCTTGCGAGCGGGTATTTTTTCCGCTACTCCAGAGAAGGCACGAACGCTCTCGTGTTCGACGCCAAACCTTCGAAGCCGTTGACCGTATCGGGCTTCATTTGGGAGGGCAACACGGAGCGGCTCCTGAAGGGCACGGCCTACCTGATCGACGAGCCGACTGGTCGCGGCCACGTCATTCTATTTGCCGAAGAGCCCTTTTTTCGCGGCATCTTTCGCTCGACTTCGCGGCCATTTTTTAATGCAATTGCCTTCAATGGCGTGCTTTAATAGAGATGGCCGTTTCATCCAATGAGCCAGGGGAGATTTTTGCGAACTATGTTTACCGTGAAGGCGGGCTACAGTAACGATATCGAGCTAAGGACGAGTGCCGACCGTGCACGCGAGTTCTTTGCCGATATAAAAAACTTTGTCGACCTTATGCCGGGCGTGATGCAGATTCACACCGACGCAAAAGGCGTAGCACACTGGAAAATCGAGACCGAAATTCCTTTGGTTGGGCCGATGATGCAGAAGTTTGCCGTCGTGCTTTCGGAGAATACTGAAGAACGAATCGAATATTTTCCCTTGAAGGCCGAGACACAAAATTTTCTTAGATACTCGGCTGAGTTTTTCGAGAAGGCCCGTAACGTTACGCTCGTGCATTTTACCCAAATGGTAGAACTCCGCCGCAAGTCCGCCCGCGAGCTTCATGTCCTGGCCGGCCTTGCCGGCGAAAACCTGATCAGTACCGAAATGACCAAGAAGATAACCGATATGATCAGGACCTTCGTCGACAGGGCGAAGGAACGCCTCGAAAAGTAAGTGGGCTTTGCAGCTGGGATGGCGTTTCATTTGTGGAACGTTCCACAATTTTTCGTGGCTGCGAACTTTATCACGGAAATCCGTGAAAGCTATTTCCGGCCGATTGACAACTTTTTTAGATTTGCTATTATCTTATTGAAATTGATTTTCAATTTCGTCGCTTGGATCCATGCAGAAAAATACAGCAGTTAAGTTTGCCCCGATTTTTTCCGAAGAAAGGAAGATCGACGTCAGCCTAGTAAACGGCGATGCCATAATCAGGCTATCCAGTTGGGTCGAAGGTCTCGGCTGGTGCGCTCAGAAGACGATGCAACTTGATCCGGAACTGTTGGAAGAATTGCACAGAGTGATCAGTGCTGCCCGGATGCGGTTGAAAAACGACGACGACAAGAATTCGACGCCGGTCGACTCGAAAGTATTAAGATTTCCCACGATGGCATAACGGTATCGTTGAAAATCAAAATAGCGGATCGAATACGACCCGCTATTTAAATTTTGACGACGATCTTTCGCTTAACTAACTTCCCTCAAAACAATCCGGTCTGAAGTCACTTTCGCCGTTCGCTCGGACGTCAGTTTTTCAAGCTCTTCGATGTGAATTTGCTCGTCGGCAATTCGCTCTTCGAGCCAAAACTTCTGCGCCAGATCGTTTTCGTCGCACGAGGCCCATGCGGCCATGTACGCGGTCATTGCGTCACGCTCGAGAGCCAGATTTTGCTTGAGCATTTCCTTTAGCTCGACCGATTGACGTATTACGGCCGGCTCGACCGTCGGCACGCCGCCGAGAGCAACTACCTTATCGCCGACCGATTCAGCATGCTTCTGTGCTTCCTCGGCCTGCTCGCGGAAAAAATCCCTGAAAACTTCCCTGTCCGGTCCCGTAATCAAATAACTATGCTGTGAATACTGAATCACGGCGGCCAATTCAAAACCGAGTGCCGCATTCATATTCTCGACTAATTCTGCTCGTGCCATTAGGGTGATTGTAGCGCGCGTAAAAAATCGTGTCAAACTTAAATGCTTTATTTACAATAGTTTAGAATTGAAATTCAATTTCAAGATCAAGATGTTTAGGTCACCGCACCGCCATCGACAATTATAATTTCGCCATTCATAAAACTGTTGCGATCGCTGACCATAAACGCCGCGAACTCGGCTAGCTCGCTGGGCTGGCCGGATCTGCCCTTCGAAACCCAAAAATCGTGCATTTGCCGTAACCTCTCAGGCAGCGTGTTGCCCAGATCGGTGTCGAAAATCCCGGCCGCAATCGCGTTCACGGTAATGCCGAAGTTCGCGGCCTCGCGCGACAAGCACTTAGTAAAGCCGATCATTGCCGCCTTCGATGTGGCGTAATGGACCGACGTAGGCAGGCTGCGAATCGCACCGACCGACGTGATATTTAGAATCGAGCCCAACCGTTCACGAATCATTTGCCTATAAAATGGTTTCGTCACGGCGAAAAGGCTGTTCACGTTTGTATCGATTACCCAGTCCCAGCTCTTATCGGTCGTCGTGGCAAAATTGTCTGCTTTATTAACGGCTGCATTGTTAACGAGCACGTTGATCGAGCCCCAGGCGTCGCGAATCTCGCGAGCGATATGCTTCATTCCGAAGCGATCAGTCACCGAAATCTTGAAGCTTAAAGCTTTTCGGCCTTGGGCTTCGATTTTCGCCCGCATCTCGTCCGCAAGGCCGTCGTTTGAATGATAGTTGAAAGCAACATCGGCGCCTTCGCGTGCGAAGACCTCGCAGATTGCCGCGCCGATTCCGCGCGTCCCGCCCGAAACGAAAGCGCGCTTCCCCTCAAGTAAAAGGCTCAATTTATTTCTAAGCTCCGGAATGTAATTTGTTTCAAATAGAAAGGTTAAATAAATCGACGGGAAGTGACAAGTGGCCTGTTGTGTTTAGCGGTTACCAGGATGGCAAACGCCCTATGCGGCGAGGGCTTCGGGCCTGGCGTTTTCAGCGGACGGCAGCAACGCTGCAATTTCGCGAATTATCAGCTCTGTCGAGTTCGGTACTGAAAGAGCCGCCGCGGCTCGTCGCATTTGCTCGTAACGTACGCGGTCGCGAACCAGGGAGTTGATCGCCGGCACGATATCCACCGCTCGTTCGAGCCGGATCCCTGCACCTTTCATGGAAATTAATTCAACGGTTCCGGCCTCCTGCGGCATCGGCGGCGTGATCGCGTCGGCAATAAGCGGCAGCCGGCAGGCAAGTGCCTCGAAGGTCGTTAAACCGCCGAGTTTCGAAACCATTACGCTCGCCGAATGCATCAGTTTTTCGATCTCGTCGGAATAGCCGATCACCTTCACGGGAAACTTGGCGCGGCGAGCAATTTCCTCGGCCTCGCGGCGAAGTTCGTCATTTTTGCCCGCGAGGAAAATCGCCTGCACGTCCAGGTCAGCGCGGACGAGCTCGCGAAAGATCGCAGGAATGTTTCCGCCGCCAACCCAACCCGCATTTACAAAAACCGTAAATTTATCAGGATCGAGCCCGAATGCTCGCCGCGCATTTTGCGCGTCCGATTCGTTCGGCTCGTGAAATTTCGGATGCAGGGGAAGGCCTGAAATTTTTATCCGCTCGGCAGGCACGCCATAATCCAACAGCTGCCGGCGGGCGTCCGAGTTTGCGACCAGGTAAAGCGAGACGTCGTCGCATGCCCAGCCACGCCAAAAACCGTAGCATGGATCGGTAACGATCGTCACTAGAGGAATGCTGTCTGCAAGATTCAGCTCCCGCAAGACCCTACCGAAAAAATGCTGCGTCAACGGATGAACGCTCACAACCACGTGCGGACACCACTTTTCGAATACGCCCTTCCAGGAACCCAGGTAACGCCTGTACAAAAACTCTCGTGTCTCCGGCCTGAACCGGTTCATCGCCCAATAGACGTATTTCATCCAGCCTTGCTTGTGGCGCAAAATCCAGTTGTAAAGCCTCACCAACTTTTCGCTGACGTGATGCGATTCTTCAACGGCCCGTACGATGCGCACGGCCGCCGATTCCCCGTGCCAGAATCGCTGCAGCCCGAACGCAATCGCCTGCGCCGCCGAACCATGCCCGCCGCCAGTGTCGGATGAGATGATTAGGATTTTTGGGCTTTTAGGCGACATCGATTCGTTCCTGGCGACCGAGAGTAAACCCCGCCGTCGATGAATTCTGCCTTTGGTTCCTCGTCGATAGTTTCATAGAACATTAACGCTTTTCATGCTCGGCCTTCAGCGCAGCCTCAAACTTCCGCGCAAAAAGCACGGCGTTCGGCATTTCAGAGTTTGTTCGACGGTGAAATTCATCAAGCTATGCTTTCAAAGCAATTTCCCGAGCGGCCGCAAAGCCCATTTGTTCCGAGGCGTTCTTCATCTGTTTTTCAAGACGCTTGATCCTGATCAGATGGCCCGGATTAAACGGCAGCGACGGATAGTAGCAGTTCGATTCGTGCGTGCAGAAGCATCCGGCACCTGCTTCCTTACGTCGCTGTTTCATTAAATCGGTGTTCCACGCGGCCTGGAAATCCCATTCGTAATCGCGCAGGTTCAGCACATCCGCCTTGTTCTCGCACGAAGAAAGCGCACCCGTATCGTAAATGACGGCACCGGCACTGCCGGCGTAGCATTTCAGCTTCGCCGTATTTTCTTCCTTTGTTTTGGCGATGATGTCGTGCATGTAAATGTCGACAGCGGCCTTGAAGAAGCCCGATCTGCCACCGTAATTATTCTTTAGCGCGGCATTTTTAGTATCTTCCAAGATCATGCGCGAAAGCTCGGCGTAACGCCGATGATCGAAATCCAGCTCTTTTGGATCGGCCGATGGCGGGCGAATATAATTGATATTCACCTTGTCGGGCTTGAGGTCGTGCTTGAGAAAGCCGTACCAGTCGAAAATCGTGTCTTCATTCGAATGCATGACGCAGGTGCACGTTTGAATATCAAGTCGCGGATACTGCTCGCGTTTCATTTGCTGCAGCGTTCGCGCCGTATGAATCGCCTTGTCCCAGCTTCCTTCTTTGCGCCTAATCTTCTCGTGAGCTTCTTTGACGCCGTCGATACCCAGGGCAACCGTGACGTTAAGGTTCGGGCATTCTTCGAGAATGCGTGTCACATCTGGAAATATACGCTGATGGATCTGCCCGTTCGACATTAAATATACCGAATCGAGCTTGTTGTTTTCGTAAAATCCACGCACGATCTCGGGCAAATCTTTACGAGTAAAAGGCTCGCCGCCCGCTAGCACCAACACGCCAAGATTGCCGCCGAGCGTTTCGGAAATGCGCCCGATCTCATCAGCTTTCATTTGCAGCTTTTTGCGCGGGCGGTCGTCGAGCTCCTCTGTGAAAAAGCAGTGCGTGCACCGCATGTCGCAAACACTCGTCACGAGAATGTTCAAAAACACGGGCGATATCGGGCGCCCAACAATCATGCTCGCGTAACGCTTGAATATTTCTTTTGTCGCAAAATCCATCTCGAATACCTTGCTATTAAGGCCCTGAAAACCACTAAAATCAACTTATAAATTAATTTGAGGCCCCCGCTTTTTCAAGTTTATCAGGAATCGCCAACCTTACGTAACGGTGGCTCGCTAAGCGCGCCGTGTCGATCAATTTTAGATGCACGCGTGACAGCCGAATGCGCGGGATTTCTTAATGCCATGGAACATCGCGACAACAAGAAAAATTTAGCGATGTATCTGTTCAGTACAACCCGTCAAGGAACCCGACCGTGCCGCTTTTCATCTGATGTTATAAAATCTAGTTAATGCGGCGGATTTATCTCGACAACAGCGCAACGACGCCTATTGCTCCTGAAGTAATCGAGGCGATGATGCCGTACTTAATCGAAAAGTTCGGCAACGCGTCGAGTATTCATTATTTCGGCCAGGAAACGCGGGCGGCGGTGGACAAGGCGCGCCATCAGGTAGCACGGCTTATAAATGCTCGGCCAAACGAGATCGTCTTTACGTCCGGCGGAACTGAGGCCAACAATCTCGCCATTCGCGGCCTTCTTCAGGCGGGTCGGCCGGATGCCGAACCAGTACACGTCATCGCATCGGCCATCGAGCATCCTGCGGTTAAGAACGTTGGCGAAGATTTGGAAAAGTCCGGTTGCGAAGTTACGTGGTTACCGGTTTACGGCGAGGGTATCGTGAGAATCGCCGACGTTCGTGGAGCCATCCGTCCGCACACGCGCCTCATTAGCGTGATGACGGCTAACAACGAGATCGGCACCTTGCAGCCAGTGGCTGAGATCGGACGATTGGTGAAAGACCTAAGAAAAACGGGCGGCAAGCTCCATTTTCACACCGATGCGGTGCAGGCCGCAGGAAAGATTCCAGTTGATGTCGAAGAGATCGGCTGCGATCTGCTTTCGATTTCCGGGCACAAAATTTACGCACCGAAAGGTATCGGTGCATTGTACGTGCGGCGAGGCGTGCGGCTTCGCAGCCAGAACCTCGGCGGTCGGCAGGAACGCGGCATTCGCGGCGGGACCGAGCCGGTCGCACAGGTGGCTGCATTCGGCCGGGCCGTCGAGCTGGCAGCAGAAAATCTTTCTGCCGACGCGACGCGGCTTTGCCACCTGCGCGATCGTTTTGAGCGTCGCATCATCGAAAAGATCAGCGGCGCCGAAGTAAACGGTTCGCGCGACGTTCGTCTTCCGAACATTTCAAATATCTCTTTTGACCGAATCGAGGGCGAAGGCCTTTTGATCAATCTCGATATGAAAGGCATCGCCGTTTCCACCGGCTCGGCCTGCTCTTCCGGCTCGCTCGAGCCATCGCCGGTCATCCGCGCACTAGGCCGCGATGACGACTCGGCGCGCGGCGCGATACGCTTCAGCTTTGGACGGTACAACACGCAAGCCGACGTGGACACGGTTCTCGATGTGCTTCCCGCAGCAATCGATAACATCCGCCGGCTCAACAATACTGCTTAAGCGGACAACTCCTTCGACAACTGAGTTGGGACTTCGTTCTTGCCCGGCAAAAGGCTGCGACAGCCAAGTTCCTCTTACACAAGCTGTTATCCCTTTTGTCCCCAGTGTCCCACCTCCCTTATCCTGCATTTGCCTTGGGCCTTCCGCAAATTTCGAATTTCAGTATTCAAAGATCGCAAGATCGCAGAAGCACTAACAGGGCGAGGACGATGTATCGGGAGCTAATGAGCCATCTATGAGCCGATTTCTCCCGGATTAGGAGAATAGAACAAAATCTGCCCCATGCCCAATATAGCGAGCTCAATGCTAATCAGAATCTTAACCGCAGCCCGCGTCGAAAACCGTCACGCACAAACTATCGAGGACGATCGTGACAATGTTCCGATCGTTGCCCTTCGCATATTAACGTGTGGGCAATCGCTTAGTCGACGATCAAACGAAAATGCAGCCCTGCGCAAAATGCACGAGGCTGCAAGGGTGTGGGAATTGATCAATCGGGGAGATTAGCTACAGCTAGCTAAGCACGATGATGCCGCATTCAACTTTTTGCTGTTTGGCACTAAGGACGATAATGCCGGTGGCGCTCAGGACGATGATGCCGGCCGCGAAGTTCATCAGCTTCTTTCCGAAGGTCGATGGCTGCTCAGTGCATTGATTTTTCGTATTCGTTTCAGCTGCACTCAAGACGATGATTCCGTCTTTTCCAAAAGTTGTACCCACCATTAACATCGCCGTTAGTATCCAGCCTGTCAGGAATCTTTTCATTGTTTTGTCCTCTTCTCCGTTTTTTTCGAAAATTCGAAGTTTTTTCACTTCGTTCTGCCTTCCTATTCTCAACCCTTGTGCCAAAGTCACTTGGGTAGGTACGCGAAAGAAATAAGTCCTGTATCTGCAGAAGTTGCAGGCATCCAAAACTGAAAGCTCGTTGCAATTGGCATTGTCTGTTCCCTGGATAACAAGTATCCAATACAGTGTCTGAAAATTTGTAATTATTGAAAAATATCGACTTAACGTGGTGTCTACCCGGTATACACTTCGAATTTGTACACGCGGTATACAATCAGCCCGCGACGCGAAGATTTTTCTGGAATTCATGTCGCAGACAATGTTAAACTTTGTTTGGCTGAATCTGTCCTCGGGCTTTGATTTCCGCACGCCAAGCTGCGCTATCAATCATTTCGTCGTTAATTATTCCTCAAAATATGAGCCGCGTTCCCGTCGCGATTACTTTTAAGGGTCTCGTAATTTGCCTTGGGGCAATCGCTGTCCTTTTTGGCGCGACAACTCTGCGCGCATCGGTAATGAGCTGGGGATTTCTTCTTATTTTCACCTTCGGCATTTTTGTTTCGCCGAGAATGAGCCTCACCCTCCCGCGATCGCGGTTCGCGATAAATTTTTCTGACGCACTGATTCTTCTCACATTGCTCCTATACGGCACCGGCGCGGCAATTATTCTGGCTGTTATCGAATCGCTAGTGAGTTGTCTTTACCTTCGGTCTAAAGGTATTCGTCTCGAACTACTAATGGTTCCGACGAACATCTCCATCTCGGCAATTTCGACAGCTGCGACGGCTACGGTTTCAGCGTATGTAGGGCAGACCTATTTCCTTGCTGCAGACATTTCGCAAACGCATAATTTAGTCATCCTTCTGGGCGGTTTAGCGCTTACGCAATTTTTGGTTTCAACGTCGATAGCCGCCGTCATTCGTGCTCACAACGATAACGTCTCGATTTGGCAAACCTGGAAGAGGGATTGTTTCGGAAGCTCGATGACACAGATCGTTGGTGCCGGTCTGGCAGGATTGATTTATAAACTTATAAATTACGGCGACGTTGCAACATCCCTAATCGCCTTCGCCGCGCTCGCAATTGCATATCTGAATTACAAACGATCGATCGACGAAATCAACAAAGGTATCAGCAAGGTTGAAGAGGCCGAACGGCAGAAGGCGGTGACCGAAAGGGCGCGTCGCCGCGAGGCGGAACGGCATGCGGGCGAGCTGAGCGTCTCGCTCGAAAAGGAGGAACGGGCGAACGTGGCGTTACGCAAAAGCGAGCAGGATTTTCAGCACGCTGCCCTGCACGATTCGCTAACCGGACTCGCAAACCGAAAATATCTGGGCGATATACTCCGCCGCATGATCGTCGACTACGCGGAAAATTCCGAGACGCCGTTTCAAGTGCTTTTCCTCGATATCCGGAGCTTCAAAAACATCAACGACAGTCTTGGTCATCCAATCGGCGACAAAGTATTGATGATTGCCGCCAAGCGTTTCGTCAGACTTGTCAATGATGGCGACGTCGTCGCGCGGATAGGCGGTGATGAATTCGCTATCATACTAAAAAATCTGAGCACGAGCGGCAAGGCCCAAAAAGTCGCGCGAAAACTTTACGACAGCCTCGCGCAGCCTTTTTCCATTAGCGGCACTAAAATCTCAATCGACGTTAACATCGGCATCGCGCCCTGTGACGCCGAATATCGGGCACCTGAAGAAATTCTTCGCGATGCCGATATCGCGATGCATTACGCGAAGGAAAACAATCGCGGCCTCGCCGTTTTTACTCGTGAGCTTCGCACGCACTTTCTCGAAAAAGTTCGCATCGAGATGGACCTTGCGCGTGCCGTCGAGCGTGAAGAGCTATCGCTGCATTATCAGCCGATCGTTAAACTCAACGACGGGCGATTAATAGGATTCGAAGCTCTTTTGCGGTGGCATCACGGCGACATCGGCATGATTCCGCCAATTAAATTCATTCCGGTTGCCGAAAGCTCGGGCCTGATCCGCCCGATAACGGTGTGGATTCTCAGCGACGCCTGCCGGCAGCTTCAGCAGTGGCGGACAATATCGCACGAATACCAAAATCTGATCGTAAGCGTCAACATCTCGGGCAAGCATCTTTCCGGAGACAATCTAATCGGCGATGTCGAGGATGCGCTTCGCGAGTCCGCATTACCCGCGAAAAACTTAAAGCTGGAGATCACCGAAAGCAGTGCGATGGAAAACGCGCAGCACACGATTTCCGTGCTCAATCGGTTGAAAGCCCTAGGCGTTCAGCTTAGCATCGACGATTTCGGCACCGGCTATTCGAGTCTCAGTTATTTGCAGCGGCTGCCGTTCGACACGCTCAAGATCGACCGCTCGTTCATCTCGGCGATCGGCGCCCACGGTGAGCATTCCGAAATAGTTCAGACAATCGTGTCACTTGCCAAAAACCTCAAAATGCGAGTCATCGCTGAGGGAATCGAGACCCCAAGCCAGCTCGGTGTCCTTTCCAATCTCGGCTGCGACTTCGGCCAGGGCTTTCTTCTCGCCAAACCCAAAAA
>JBHENZ010000170.1:0-3839 GCA_046261815.1 Pyrinomonadaceae bacterium
GCAAGCCCCGGCTGGCGAGGTAAAACAATTCGTCTTCCTCAAGCTGCCCGACAGTCGCGCCGTGCGCGCATTTCACATCGTCGTTAAAAATCTCGAGCTGCGGTTTTGTATCGACGCGCGCCTCGTTCGAGAGGAGCAGATTTTTGTTCGACTGCTGCGCGTCGGTTCCGCTTGCGTTTTCACGGACGAAAACCTTCCCATTAAAAACCGCCCGTGATTTGTCGTTCAAAACGCCCTTATAAGTTTGATGCGAGGTGCAATTCGGACGCCCGTGATCGAGTATCGAATGAGTATCGTGATGCTGCGAACCATTCAGCATATAAAGCCCATCGACAAAAGCCTCGCCACCTTCGTCAGTAAATCTGACTTCGATATCATGCCGCGAAATCGCACCGCCTAAAGTTATGTTAGTCGAATTGTATACGCCGCCGCGGCCGATTGACACTTCCGTCACGCCGTAGTGCACCGCATCTGCAGATTCTTTTTGTATGCGATAGTGCGTGACGTTTGCATTATCCCCGACCGCGATACAAATCGCCGCATTCGTAAAACCAGCCGCCGACGAACCGTATGTCTCAACAATAGTGGCCTGGCTTCCGGGCTCGGCGACGACAACTACGTGTGGAAATATCGCCTCGCCGACTTTGCTGATTAGATCAATCGCAATCGGTTCCTCAACTACCAATTCTTTCGTAATACGCACAACCTTGATCTCAGCGAACGCCATATTCAAGGCCGTGAATCCGTTTCTCTCGAAATTGAACCGTTCGATCAGGCCGAGCGCAACGCCAGAAAAATCGACCGATTCACTGTTCACCAACCACGTTTCACTACCCACTGAGGAAACATTCGTATATTTCCAGTCCTCGTCTTTTTGTGTCGGAAAACCTTTCCTCGAAAAAATACCAAACGCCCTTTCACGTAACGCACGCAGCTCTGCGTTCTTTTCGCCTTTAACGAAAGTGCGAAATGCCCCGCCAAAATTCGTCTCCGTTGCAAGTTCCGCAGTCATCATTTCGCCGCCGCCTTTACCCAATCGTATCCCTTCTCTTCGAGCTCAATGGCCAGTTCCTTGCCACCTTCCTTGACGATTTTCCCGTTTGCCAGCACGTGCACGAAATCCGGCTCGATGTGATTCAGAAGACGCTGATAGTGCGTGACCAGAATAATCGCGTTATCCGGCGAACGAAGTCTGTTGATGCCTTCAGCCACAATTCTCAAAGCATCGATGTCAAGTCCCGAATCGGTTTCATCCAGAATCGCTAACTTCGGTTCGAGCACAGCCATCTGCAAGATCTCATTTCGCTTTTTTTCCCCGCCGGAAAATCCTTCATTGACCGAACGCTTGAAAAATTCCGGACTCATATCGACGATCTTCGCCTTCTCCTTCAAATAGTCGTTAAATTCGAGCGGGTCGAGTTCTTCCAGGCCAAGGTGTTTCATCTTCTCGTTGTAGGCCAGCCGCAAAAACTGCGAATTAGAAACGCCGGGCACCTCGACCGGATATTGAAACGCCATAAAGAGGCCTTCGCGTGCGCGTTCGTCCGGCTCGAGCTCGAGCAAATCTTTGCCTTCGTAAAATACTTCGCCAAACATTACCTCGTAGGACGGATGACCGGCCAGCACCTTCGACAACGTCGATTTGCCCGACCCGTTCGGTCCCATGATTGCATGCACCTCGCCTTTTTCGACCTGCAAATTCAGGCCTTTCAAAATTTCCTTGCTGTCGATGCCGGCGTGCAGATCTTTTACTTCGAGTAACATTTTCTAGTTTAGTTTTTTCTCCATTTCCAGGCCGCCCATATCAAACCATTCTTCGGGCCCGGTCTCTCGTAATACATAGAACCCGTTCTTCTCGTACAGTCGCTTGGCTCCGCGCAGCACATGTGTTGTGTACAGGTACAACTTCTCAAATCCCTTTTCCCGTGCGTAGGCCTCTAACGCATCCAGCAGTTTCTGGCCGACGCCGACGCGCTGAACCGACGGTTTGATCGCCATGCTGCGAATGTAAAATCGTTCGCCATCGCGCATACCCGAAACCGTGCCCACCGGCTCTCCATCGATTTCCGCGATCCAGATCGGGCCCTCGTCGAATCGCGGCAAAATCTCATTGGTCGGCGGCGTTGTGTACCCAAAAGCATCCCCCGTGTACTCCGCCTCGAACGGAAGAAACGCTTCGCGAATCACGGTGGATATCGTTTCCGCTTCTGCGAGAATCGCCAGCCTGACCAGCAAACCCTCATGCACCGGCTCTCTTTTCTGTTTCGGCCTCGACATAAATTTCGCCCTTTAGATAAAGCGCTGCATTTCCACCGATGCGCACGCGCTTCCCAACGTTCTCGCAAAAGAGCTCACCACCGCGTTTCGAAACCTGCCTGGCGAATAGCTGGTCTTTTCCGAGCTCCGTCGACCAATATGGGATGAGGCTGCAGTGAATCGCGCCGGTCACAGGGTCTTCATCGATCCCAATCCGCGGAGCGAACATTCGGGACGCAAAATCGCAATCGTCACCCGCCGCGGTAATAATCACCTCGTCATAAGGCAATTGAGCTATCGCACGAAAATCCGGCTCGGCCCCGCGGACAGCCATCTCGCTGTCCAGCCGCAGCATCACCATGTTCCCCTGCGTTTCGAAGACTTTGACAGGAATTTTGCCGACCGCATCGGCGAATTCGTCGGACTGCTCGATCTCCGTGACCGGATAACTCGGGAAATCCAGCACCAGCTTATCGCCGTCCTTCGAAACGCCAAGCTCGCCGCTTCGGTCGGAGTGAAATTGAATAAACGATTCTTCGCGTCGCAGTTCGTTGAAAATCACATGTGCGCTCGCAAGCGTCGCGTGACCGCAAAGATTCACCTCAACCGACGGTGTAAACCAGCGGATGTGATATCGTTTTCCATCTTTTACAAAGAAAGCCGTCTCAGCCAGATTATTTTCGGCCGCGATGTTTTGCATCGTTGCCTCAGGTAGCCACGAGTCAAGCGGAATAACCGCCGCGGGATTTCCGCGAAACGTACTCGACGTAAAAGCATCAACTTGAAAAATTTGAAGATTCATTCCTTTAAAGCCGCAATCGCCTGGATCTCAATATCCGTCCCAAAGTGCAACGCTTTAACCGGCACAATTGCTCGGGCGGGTCGGTGATTTCCCAGGACTTGCGCATACGCTTCGTTCACCATTCCCCACAGTTCGACATCCGAAATATAAATTGTCATCTGCAGGACGCGCTGTAGATCGGTTCCCGCACCACGCAGCACCGCCTCGACATTGCGCAGTGCGAGCTCCGTCTGCTTACGAATATCGCCGGTGAACGGCTCGCGCGTTTTTAGGTCGAGCGGCAGTTGACCAGAAACGTACACCAGGCCGTTGTGGATTATCGCGGGTGCGTAATGTCCGGCGGGCTTTGGTGAATCTCTCGGATAAACGGCGTCCATAATTCAGTGAGCCGCTCCGGTGAATTTCAAGGCAAACATCCTCAAATCGTCATTTCGCGCTGTTCCATTCCGAAAAGCCGCAACCGCGTCCACACACCCCTGCACCAGCTCGGTCGGATGTCCCGCTGCATACCCATTGACCGACCCACGCAATCGGTCCGTGCCGAACTCCGTACCTTCATGATCGACCGCCTCGGTCCTCCATCGGTGAAAAGCAAGATCGTCTCGCCCGCTTCCGGCCTCACTCCGCTTGAAACGAAATTAGTGTCACAGAACATTCCCAACGGTAGCCCCGACGAATCAAGCTCGAAAGATTTCTCTCCGCCGACTCTGTCATAAGCGGCGAAAATCTTCTCAACCTCAGCATTCCTTTTCTTCTCGTAAGCAATGCGGGCAGTTATACG
>JBHENZ010000171.1:0-4452 GCA_046261815.1 Pyrinomonadaceae bacterium
GACCAGCAGCGTGCGAGCGTCGAGCGGGTCGGTGCGCACAACCTGCGTCTTCCAGTCAGTGGTTTGGCCCGCGATGCCACTCACAAATTTGCTCACCTCGCCCGGCACGACCAGGGCATCGAGTTCCGCCTTACGGTTTGCCACGGCTGCACGATCGAACTGCGCGAAATACGCCCTTACGGCATCGTCGATCGCCCCGGGCGCGTTCGCTCTCGTTCGTATAGAACGCGCCGCCAAACTCGCGCCGTATTCTGCGTCCGACTGCACGGCCAGGTCGGCGTATTTTACAGCCTGAGCGGTTTGATTATTCTTCAAAGCGATTTCGGAAAGACCGACATGTGCCCACGCAACGCTTCGCGCAGAAGGCAGCCGTGAATCGAGAATTAATTTGAATTCGCGTTCTGCTTCCGCGTTTTTGTTTTGCGCGATCAGCGATCGCCCGACGAGCACTCTGACATCGTCGTACTGCGGAAAGCTCTTTAATACAGCGCGGCCGACACTCTCAGCACCCGCATAATTCTGCTTATCGAAGAGCCGCTTAACGGCAAGCAGCGGGTCGCTCTCGGTCATCTCACGCGGGGCAATATCGTCCGAATAATCCGTCTGAGGATAGAACTTTTCCGGGTCTACTTCGACACGCGTGATCTTATTCGCTGTCTTGAACGCGACCTCTCCAAAGCTCTTCTGCCTTATCGTGGCCGGGGCGACCATAATTTGTCCGTTCGACATTGTCGCCGCAACATTAACGGTGGCATCGATAGAACCGAGGTTGCGAAGTGCAACCTTTGTTTCAGCTCCGGCCGGCTGTGGCAGCCCTACAAGAAGGTTAATGTCGGTTACCTGATCGAACAGCGGATCGAGCATTTCTTTTTCATTCGAAAAGGCCGCCCGAACCTCGGCCAGGCTCAACGCTCCGTCCTGCATTCCCGCTTTTACCGCGCCGAAAAGCTGCTCGCTTCCGACGCGTTTTGCCAACAGTCGCCATACCATCGCGCCTTTATTGCCTACCGCAGCGTAATAATAGTCATCCGCAGGCGACACATTGGTCAGAGGAGCGTCGCGAGTCGATACCGAAGCGTACGCCGCACGCTGCCGCAGCCGTTCGACATCGGCGATTTCTTTGCCGAACTTATTCTCCAGAAATTGTGTAGCGATAAACTTCGAGAGGCCTTCGCGGACGACACCGCTGCCGTCACCGGACAACGGCACCGAATTGCCCAGCCAAATCTTCGCCACCGCTTCGGCGATTGCTGTAACGGTCAACGAATCCAGTTTCAACCGACGGAAGACGGTTTCATCAAGAAGAATCGTGCCGCCGCCGTTGAAGCCGCCGCCCCTTGCAACAGCGACGATTCGCACGGGCGTGTCGGCCGTATTGCCGAGCAGGCCGGTTGTAAATGTTTTAGCTTCCGCGGCAAGGGCTGCGATCTCGCTCGCTCGCTTTTGCTGTTCCGCATCGGCACCCTTCGGAAGATAAACCGAAACTCCCGAACTTTGCGTAACGTCAAAATCTCCGGAAACAAAGAACGGCTGACCCGCCACCTTTTGCTCATAGCCGCGCGTTGCCGCAGCACCGCTGGAAATTACTGTAGTTCTTTCGCCGGAGTTGACTGTTAGTTTATAAGGCGCCGAGTCGGCACCACGCGGGAAAATCCAGCTGTTCGGCGTCGGATACCAAAAAGAAAGCGGCAGAAGCTGCGCCCCGAGCGGCGACAAAGACGCAAGGCCCCCGTTCTCCTTTAAATTTATCGCGTAGTCGACCGCGACCGACAAATTCGCGCCCGACTGAACCGTCGGAACGCGGACGACGATGCGCTGTAAACTGCCGGTTACAATCTTCTCTTCACCCTTTGTGAACTGATTTTGCGAGCCGTTCACCGCAACATTGGACACGCTCGCATCCGGGCTAATTCGCAAGGTCAAGGTCGATGCGGGAGCAGCGGAAACATTCTTTAAATCCAGTCTTGCCTTTACCAGGATATTCCTGTCACTTTCAGTTTGCGGAACGGTAACGTGCAAATCGTATTTCTGGACTTGCCACGTCGCCGAGACTCGCGCGTTGTCCTGAGCACCGGCGACAAGCGAAACGTAAAGCGTAACGAGCGTTAGAAAAAATGAATTGATTTTATTCATTCGTTGACGAGGCTGTGAATTTGTTTTAGTTTGACGAGCAGTTTTTCAAGTCTCGCAAGCGGCAGTTGATTCGGTCCGTCGCTCGGTGCACGACTCGGGTCGTCGTGAACCTCCATAAATAGGGCATCGACTCCGCACGCAACTCCAGCTCGAGCAAAGTTTTCGATGTACTCGGCCTGCCCACCCGTTGCTTTCCCAAGTCCGCCTGGCAGCTGCAAGCTGTGGGTAACGTCGAAAACAACTGGCACGCCGAAGCCGCGCATTATCGAAAACGATCTTAGATCCACGACTAAATTGTTATAGCCAAAACTCGTTCCACGCTCGGTCAGCAAAATCCTTTCGCAGCCCGCGGAACGCAGCTTCTCGACAATATTCTTGGCGTCCCATGGCGCGAGAAACTGACCTTTTTTGACGTTTACCGCACGGGCCGCCTTTGCTGCAGCGACCAGCAGATCGGTCTGCCTGCATAAAAACGCAGGTATCTGCAAAATATCGGCAACCTTCGCAGTCTCTTCCACTTGGCCCGGCTCGTGAACGTCTGTTATGACCGGAATGTTTAGCTCGTCCTTTACCCGCCTCAACACGTCAAGGCCGAATTCAATTCCCTGCCCTCGAAAACTCTCGATTGAGCTGCGATTCGCCTTGTCAAACGACGACTTATAGATAAACCCAACGCCCACGCTCTCGCAAATTTCCTTTATCGACCGCGCCATGAACAGCGAATGATCAAGCGATTCGACAACACAAGGACCGAGAATAAAAGACAGATCGCCGCCGCCGAGTGTAATCGAATCTATTGTGAAGGCCTTCAACGCTACTCCTCGCTCATCACTTCGACATGCTCCGGGATCCCGACCTTAGCGTCGCTCCGCACGTCGTGCTCAAGATTTTCGCTGCGCAAGCGGTTTTCCCAGGCGGCTCTCACAAACGAAACGAAAAGCGGATGGGCAGCAAGCGGCTTGGATTTATATTCGGGATGAAACTGGCAGGCGATAAAAAAAGGATGATGCTCGCGCGGCAGCTCGATCATCTCGACAAATTTGCCGTCCGGCGAAACGCCGCTGAAAACCAGACCCTTACGTTCGAGCGGGATTCTGAATTCCGGATTAAATTCATATCGGTGACGATGACGTTCACCGATTTGTCCGACGCCGCCGTAAACTGTCTTAGCCAGCGAACCCTCGTGTAGATTGCATTGCCATTCGCCGAGCCGCATCGTGCCGCCGAGCTCGTCGACGTTAACGAGATCGCGCAGCTTAAAGATGATCGGGAACGGAGTTTGCTCATTAAACTCGGTAGAGTCAGCATCGCGCAGCCCGCACTGGTTTCGTGCAAACTCAATACACGCCGTCTGCATTCCAAGACAAATGCCGAAATACGGCGTTCGCGATTTGCGTGCGAACTTGATGGCCCGCAGCATGCCGGCAATACCCCGCTTGCCGAATCCACCGGGAACGAGAATCGCGTCGAAATCCTGCAACTCCGCCTCGTAGCCATCGTTCATCAAACTTTCCGACTCTATCCAGTTTACGTTCACACGCAGATTATTTGCTACGCCCGCGTGCGTCAACGCTTCGCGCAATGACTTATACGAATCCTCGAGCTCGACGTATTTGCCGACTATGGCGATTCGCACGGCACCGCCCGACGGATCCTTTATCGTGGCAACTAATTCACGCCAGCGCTTCAGATCGAGGTGCGAAAAGTCCGTTTCGAGCAAAAGATTTTTGACGATCAAATCGTCTAAGCCCTGATCGTGAAAAGCGAGCGGCACCTCGTAAATTGTGCCGACGTCCAGGGCCGATATCACGGCGTTTTCCTGAACGTTGCAAAACAATGCGATCTTACGCCGCAGATCCATCGACAACGGACGGTCCGAACGGCATAAGAGAACATCTGGGGCGATGCCGATCTCGCGCAGCTCGCGGACGCTGTGCTGCGTCGGTTTCGTTTTCAGCTCGCCAGCCGCGGCGATGTACGGCACCAGGGTTACGTGAATAAATATCGCGTTGCCGCGGCCCTCTTCGTTCCCCATTTGCCTGATGGCCTCCATAAACGGCAAGGATTCGATATCGCCCACCGTTCCGCCGATCTCGACTATCAGCACATCCGGCTTTTCTTTTTCCGCAACGGCCCTGACGGCGTTCTTGATCTCGTCGGTAATATGAGGGATAACCTGAATTGTCTTGCCAAGATAATCGCCGCGACGTTCTTTTTCGATAACAGATAAATAAATTCGGCCGCTCGTCCAGTTGTTGGCCTGCGTCAGATGAGCGTTTGTGAAGCGCTGGTAATGCCCGAGATCAAGATCGGTTTCCG
>JBHENZ010000172.1:0-8406 GCA_046261815.1 Pyrinomonadaceae bacterium
ACTGGCGCTACAATTTGCGGAAATGCTGGAATCATTTCGGCCTATAAAACAGGACGTGGATCCATCCAGATGCGATCCGTTACTCAGATCGAAGAGGACAAGGGTCGCAATCGGATCATCGTTACGGAGATTCCTTATCAGGTAAACAAGGCTCGACTGATCGAAAAAATTGCCGAGCTCGTCGGCGAGAAAAGGCTCGAAGGTATTTCGGAGCTTCGAGACGAATCGAACCGCGAGGGAATGCGAATCGTCATCGAGCTAAAGCGTGACGCCGTCGCACAGGTCGTCCTTAACAAGCTTTACAAGCTGACGCCGCTGCAGGCCTCGTTTGGGATTATCAATATCGCTATAGTCGACGGCCAGCCGCGGGTACTGAATCTTAAAGAACTGCTCGATCATTTCTTCGAGTTCCGCCGCGAGGTCGTCCGACGCAGAACCGACTTCGAGCTTAGAAAGGCCCAGGCTCGGGCACACATTTTGGAGGGCCTGAATAAGGCCATCGACGCCCTCGATTACATCATCCCGTTGATCCGCAGCTCGCGTTCGGTAGACGAGGCCAGGCAGTGGCTGACGGCGAATTTCACAACGATCGACGAGGTCAAAGCGTGGCGTGGCATCACGGGCGGTAAAAGTCAGGACGCGTTCCTAAAAGATTTCAGAAAAGTAATCGCCAGCCTCGGTTTTACCGATATTCAGGCCCAGGCGATTCTCGATTTGCAGCTTCGCAGGCTTTCGGCCCTGGAGCGGCAAAAAATTCTCGAAGAGTACGAGTCGATTATCAAGAACATCGCTGAGCTGGAAAATATCCTTGCAAATGAGCCGGTGCTGCGACAGGTGATCGTCGATGAGCTGCAAGAAGTACGAAAAGCTTTCGGCGACGGGCGGCGTACGCAGATCATCGACGCCGGTGTCGAGCTGAAGATTGAGGACCTGATTCCGGACGAAGAAGTGGCGATTACCGTTACCAAAGCCGGGTACATCAAGCGAACGCCCGTTTCAACTTATTCGAGGCAGGGTCGCGGCGGTAAGGGTCGGTTAGGCGCGACCGCCAAGAACGAGGACTTTGTCGAGCATATCTTCACAGCATCGACGCACGATGCTTTGATGATATTTACCGACGATGGCCAAGTGTTCAAGATCAAGGTTCACGAGATTCCCGAGGCCGCGGCTGCAGCTCGTGGTAAAGCGGTCGTCAATCTCGTGCAGCTTTCGTCAGAAAGAAAGCTGGTTGCCGTGATGCCCGTTCGCGACTTTAGCGAAAAGATTTACCTGACGATGGTCACCAGGCAGGGCGTAATTAAGAAGACAGCCTTGTCCGAATATCAAAATATTCGAGCCAACGGAATCAACGCAATCAACATTGACGATGCCGACCAATTGCTGGACGTCATTCGAACGGACGGGACGTGTCAGATTTTCGTCGCGACGCGCGATGGGATGGCCGTTCGATTTAACGAATCGGATGTCCGCCCAATGGGCCGAGCCGCACGCGGCGTTCGCGGTGTCAATTTACGGAAGGGCGATATCGTTGTTTCGGTCTGTGCGGTTTCGAAAGAGGCGGACGAAAAGATACTTTCCGTATCCGAAAAGGGATTCGGCAAACAGACTCAGGTCAGCAGCTACCGCCTGACAAAACGCGGCGGCGTCGGCGTGATCAATATGAAGACGACTGAAAAAACGGGCAAGGTCATAGCCGCATTTCCTGTGCAGGAAGACAGTGAGATCATGATCATCACCCAGCAGGCGAAGCTGATCCGCCTGGGCGTGGACAAAATTCGTCAAACCGGCCGGAGTGCACAGGGCGTGACGTTGATTCGCACAGGCGAAGATGATTTGGTTACCAGTGCGTCGCTGCTGGCGATGGAAGAAGAAGAGTAGTAGTAGTTGTATCGCTAGCGTCGAGGAAACAGCGGGCCGTGTGAAAAGTCTCATCGGCTCCAGAGGAGTCAGATGTTTGTAGCAAAACGCCAAATGAGATTTAGCCACTCGGCGACGTCCCGAATTGGCGACCAAGCAAATCAATAGTCGCGGCCATCAGTTCTTGAGAAAGCGACGATCGCTCGCCAAACAGGCAGTCCTGAATTGGTCAACAAGCGCCCGCTTCATGCCGTGCCGTTCGGGATTACCCCTGTCATTCGCGTGAAAAATATCAAAAAAAAATCGAATATGGCCTTTTCAGCTTATACTTCGGCTAAAGGGTTGGTACAGCTCGGTAAGCTTTCGCGGTCATTCGAACAAATTCGGTGAAGGTTTCTTCCTTAGCGGGAAATCAAGGCCGAAATGTTCGTACGCGAGCCGGGTTGCTATTCGTCCGCGTGGAGTGCGGTTCAAGAAACCAATCTGCAGAAGGTATGGCTCGATGATCTCTTCGATCGAATCTTTTTCTTCGTGCATCGATGCCGAGATCGTTCCCAAACCAACCGGGCCGCCGTCGAATTTTTCGACTATCGTCATTAAAAACTTGCGATCCATTTCGTCGAGGCCGTAGGTGTCCACCTCCATTCTATTCAATGCATCATTGGCGATTGTTTCAGTAATTTGTCCGTCGTATTCGACCTCGGCATAATCGCGGACGCGCCGTAACAATCTATTTGCGATTCGCGGCGTGCCGCGCGAGCGACGCGCGATTTCCAGCGAGCCGCTTTTGTCGATCTCGACTTTTAAGATATCGGCCGAGCGTTCCACAATCTTTTGCAAATCGTCGATCTGATAAAAATCGAGGTGAAAGATTATCTGGAACCGTCCGCGTAAAGGGGCCGTGATCAGTCCGGGTCTGGTCGTCGCCCCGATAAGTGTAAACTTTGGCAGCTCTAACTTGATCGATCTTGCCGCCGTGCCCTGGCCGATCATAATGTCGAGCGAATAATCTTCCATCGCCGGGTAAAGGATTTCCTCAATGGCCGGAGTCAGGCGGTGAATCTCGTCGATAAAAAGCACATCGCCTTCTTCGAGATTTGTGAGAATCGCGGCCAAATCGCCCGCCTTTTCAATAATCGGCCCGGCCGTCGATCTTAGGGCCGAGCCCATTTCATTCGCCACGATGTTCGAAAGCGTTGTCTTACCCAACCCGGGCGGTCCGGTCAGCAATACGTGGTCGAGTGCTTCACGGCGCTTCATCGCCGCCTGCATATAAACGCGCAGATTATCCTTGACCTTCTTCTGGCCGATGTATTCGTCCAGACGAACGGGGCGAAGGCTTGTCTCGAAACGCGCTTCCTCGAGTGTCAAACTATCGTTCCTTACATTCACGGCTGCGATGTCCATATTGATTTCCACCACAGAGAACGCAGAGATGCCGAGTGGTTTTTAATCGAATTACGTTCGCGTCTATGCGTCTCTGCGGTGGAATTATTTCTAAAGCAATAAACCCTTATGATAAAGCGCCAAGAAATCCATCGAAAACGCGACCGAGCAATGCAGCAGCAGCCCCATCCAGATGTTCCCGTTCCGGTAGCTGAGCCAGCCGAGAAAAATTCCTGCGAGAACGGCAGCAAAAGTTTCGGCTGGCGGTTTGCCGAAGTGAATCATCGTGTAGGGAACGGTCATCACGAAGATTGAATAGATCCCAAGAGCCGGTTTCAGACTGTGCACCAAAAAGCCGCGAAAGAAAAACTCTAGGCCGAAGAACTGCAAAAAATATATCAGTTCCCAAATCAAAAATGCCTGACCGATGTAGTGCTCGCCATTGTAAACTCGGAAAAAGGGATATTTCGCCGCAAATTCGCCGGTCTTCGCCGCCCAATAAACGAGCGGCAGCATCACTACCACACACCCGGCAAAAACTCTCCAGAAATCTTGCTCGATCCGAAAATTGAGACCGTAATTCGCGAGGCTTTGCTTCCAGCCGAAGACGATCACACTCGCCGGCACGACAAAATAAAATACCGTAACCACGCCTACCCACCAGGCGAGTGCAGCGAGGTTGTTCTCCGAGTGATCAACAATTACTTGGCCTAGCGGGTCGAGAATCGTGCCGTGTAAAAACGTCGCGGCGGCTTGCTGATCTTTCAAATAATAAATCGCGGCCAAGCCCGCCGCAGCGTAAACCAACGCAGAAATCGCCTTTCGGTCGATAAGCTCAAGATCGTTTCTAAACGAACCTGCAATTTCGCGCATCGCGTACTTTCCGATCTATTCCTGTTCTGTTCTTATCCCTTTTCTTTATCTTCTTTATATTTGGTTGGCTCGCATTCACTTTGCCAACCGCTGCAGGGCTTGGCGCAAGAGCTTTTGCACGCTTAATTCGGTGCCGTCGTTCATCACCTGCTGCAAGGCTTTCTCGGCCGCATGGCGCTGATAGCCGAGATTCACGAGTGCTGAGAGCGCGTCGTCGAACGCGGCATCGGCATTCGTTATCGTTCCCGCGCCGGTGGCCATTGCGGGCCTACCGGCAAGATCGGCGAACTTGTCGCGAAGCTCGATCACGAGCCGCTCGGCCGTCTTTCGCCCGACACCGGGAATCGCCGTCAGCTTGGCGAGATTCTCAGTACAAACAGCCTGTACAATCTCATCCGCGCTCATCCCGCTCAGCATCGTGATGCCCGATTTTGCGCCAACGCCCTGAACCGATATAAGCTTAAGGTAAATATCGCGCTCGCGGGCTGTCTTGAAACCGAATAACTGCAAGGTATCTTCGCGGACGTAAGTGTAAATTCGAAGCCCGACCTCGGACCCGACATTGCCGAGCTCGTAAAATGTCGAAAGCGGAATCGTCACCTCGTAACCGACTCCGCCGGTTTCGACGATCACCGAATTCGCTTGTTTTTCGATCAGAATACCTTTGAGGAATGCGATCATTGTTTCACACGTGAAACACAGATTGTAATTGATAAATCAAAAGAGGGCAACGCCCTTCGCGGACTTGGAAGTCCGCGTTCCATGAAACAGGAGAAAATATCCCAGCTTACGACCAGTCGACTCAGCGTTTACTTGCGCTGCCTCAACGACCTTGCCGGACAAGGCGAGAAAACGATTTCGAGCGAGGCCCTGGCGAGCCGCTATCATCTAAATTCCGCCCAGATCCGCAAGGACTTGGCGAATTTCGGCGAGCTTGGCGTTCGCGGTGTCGGGTATTACATCGATAATTTACGGGATCATTTGATGTCGATCCTGGGTCTCGATCGTGAACATCGCGTTTGCATTATTGGCGCCGGCCGCCTTGGCACTGCTCTCGCTGACTATTACGGTTTCAAGCAATCGAACTTTATAGTCGCCGCCCTTTTTGATACTGATCGGTCAAAGATTGGAAAAAAGGCGGGCGGCGTGCCCATTTTTGATTTAAAAAACTTTTCGGCGGTCGTGAAAAGATATAAGATAGAGGTAGCGGTAATAGCCGTGCCCGCCGATGCGGCGCAGAATGTCTTGGATCGGGCGGCGAAAGCCGGCATAAAGGCCGTGATGAACCTTGCTCCGGTACCGCTAAAGGTCGACGGCGATGTCAAGCTAAATACCGTCGATCTGACAACGTCGCTTGAGGGTCTGTCCTACTTTTTGTCCGGCGGTGCAGGAAGCGATGGGCGAAGTGCGAAACCAAAAACGCGCCGCCGACGTAATTGATATTAGAAATTTGAAAGGTGAGGTTTGATATGTACAAGGGTGTTTTGTTGCGGGTGGTTCCATTTATTCTTGCGTTTGCGGCAGGTTTGTTTATTGCCAGCTTCTTCGTCGCGATTGCGTTTCCCAATTTCAACTGGCAAAGCGGTCGTCGATGGGATCGACGCGGTGAGCTTCATCGGCTTCGGATCGAGAATCACGAGTTAAAGCGGACAAATCAGGGGCTGCGGCAGCAAGTCGATGAATTGCGTCTGAGCACGCCGGACGTCGATGCGTTGGGAGAGGTCGCACCGCCGACGAACTTTGAGATACCGCCGCCGCCCCCCGCACCGCGGGCACCGCGTTACGTAAAATAATTTGGGTTTAGAACTTAGGCCGCAGGTTAACGCATCCGGCGAGGTGTGTTAATCTGTGGCTTCTTCGTTTTCGGCAAACTTCGATTTGCCGACTCAAGTCTACAAACTGAAGTTTGTTATACCTCTATGGACGAGCAAACCGCCCGAAGACTAATTGTCGAGATCGGAAAGTTGCTGTACGAACGTAGCTACGTCGTATCATCCGACGGCAATGTTAGCATTCGGCTCGACGAAAACACCGTTCTCGCCACGCCGACGATGATGTGTAAGGGCCGGATGACCGAAGATTCGCTCGCCCTCACGGACATCGAGGGCAAGACCCTGACGGAGAAGAGAGCGTCGTCCGAGCTGGCGATGCATTTGCTGATCTATACAGAGCGGCCGGACATAAAGGCCGTGTGCCATGCCCATCCGCCGCATGGAACTGCCTTTGCGGTCGCGGGTCTCGCCATCGACAAGCCGATACTTTCCGAAGTGATCCTTACGCTCGGCTGCGTTCCTCTTACCAGTTACGGAACGCCGTCGACCGACGAGTTGACCGAGGCGATGCGGCCCTTCGTGAAGCACCACAACGCCCTCCTGATGGCCAATCACGGAGCGGTCGCCTATGGCGACGATCTTTGGCAGGCCTTCGACAGGCTCGAAACGCTCGAGCATACTGCCAGGATCGCGATTCTCGCTAAAACCCTGGGCGGAGCCAACGACCTTCCGAAGGACGCGATCGAAAAGCTCATCAACATTCGCGAAAAGGCAGGCTATCTCGGCGAATCCGCCCGCTGTCAGGCCTGCGGCTATCTTCACGAAACCGAAATCAAATGCTCGACCGCCCCGACCGCAAACGGCGGCAAAGTTTCACTCACACGCGAAGAATTGATCGACCTTTTGAGCCAAGCGTCTAATGTAGGTTAAACTAGCACCACTTTTGTCTTCTCTCTATAACTTCAGGAGCTAAAACTAAATGCAGGAAGCATTGGGAATGGTGGAGACCAAGGGTCTCATTGCGATGATTGAGGCGGCCGATGCCATGGTAAAGGCGGCGAACGTGCAGCTTGTCGGCTACGAAAAGATCGGTGCCGGCTTTGTGACGGCGATCGTTCGCGGCGACGTGGCGGCGGTCAAGGCCGCAACCGATGCGGGTGCGGCCGCGGCGCGTCGAGTAGGCGAACTGGTCAGCGTTCACGTAATCCCGCGTCCGCACTCGAGCGTCGACGAAACTCTGCCGGTGGTTATGAAATAGTTCCGAGTTCCAAGTTTCAGGTTCCGAGTTATTACCATTTACCAACTTGGAACTTAGAACTTGGGACTTGCAACTGCGAAGCTATGATTATTGGTCGCATACTCGGCACCGTCGTCTCGACGCAGAAAGACGAACGGCTTAGCGGCAAAAAACTTCTCATCGTGAAGCCGATCAACCTGGACGGCTCGGATCAGAGCAGCTATGTCCTCGCCGTCGATACGGTCGGTGCCGGATTTCACGAAAAGGTCATCGTCGTCGGCGGGTCGTCGGCCCGCATGGCCGAGGGCAACAAAGATTGCCCGGTGGATTCGGCAATCATCGGCGTGATCGACACAATAGATTTTACTTTGTGATTTCCGATGGCCCTGCCGGACAATAAAACCTCCGCATTGATCTTCATCCGCGTAGTGCTCGCCGCTTTAATGTTTATTCACGGAGCGGCACGAATAAGTTTCGGGATCGTAGACGATTTTGGCGGTTTTCTTTCGGCACAAGGCTTTCCACTTGGATTCTATCTGGCGTGGCTGCTCACGATTTTCGAACTCGTCGGCAGCGTGCTCCTCGCCGCCGGGTTCTACACTTGGATTATCGCGATGCTGTTTGCCGCGCATCTGGCGGTTGGGATTTATCTCGTGCATGTGAAGGACGGATGGTTCGTAGTCGGTGCCGGCCGAAATGGGATGGAATACAGCGTGCTGCTCATCGCATCATTCTGCGCGATCGCGTACGCGAACTACAAGAAGTAATTTGTCTGAAAGATATGCAGCTCGCCCGCGTCATCGGAACCGTCGTAGCCACCATTAAAAACGAATCGCTCGAAGGGCGAAAATTTTTGATCGTTGAAACACTCGATGCCGATTTAAAGCCGAAAGGGAAGCCCCAAATCGCCCTCGACGCGGTTGGTGCCGGTGTCGGCGAATTAGTCTTCTGGTGTCGAGGAAAGGAAGCGTCTTTCCCGTTCAAACGCGACGAAACCCCGACCGATTGCACTATCGTTGGAATAGTCGATTCGGACGCTCACGTCCGTAATGGAGATTAGTCGCGAAAAGGCGCAGAAAATCGCAAAACAATTCTTCCTTTGCGTATTTTGTGCCTTGTCGCGGCAAAATAAGGATGCTTATCGCCCGTGTTATTGGAAACGTCGTTGCAACGCAGAAAAATCAGCGTTACGAAGGCTCACGTATAATGCTTTGCCGGCAAATTACGCCCGAATGCGAAGAAACGGAAAACACGCTGCTTGCGCTTGATTCGGTTGATGCG
>JBHENZ010000173.1:0-3437 GCA_046261815.1 Pyrinomonadaceae bacterium
TCGCGGATGAAGACCGGTGCGGCTGGGTTGGTAACGTTAATGATCTTTAGAATCTTAAATTGGAAGCCGTTGTAGTTCTCGATCAAAAATGGCTGTCCGGACTGATCTAAAACCAGCATTTCGTGAATAGAGTGAAAGCCATTTCCGTTCGTCGGATTGACGATGCCAAGAAGTGTTGGATTGTGCGGATTCGCCAAATCGACGATGTGAACGCCGCCTCCATTACCGCTGCCGAAATAGCCTCGACTGCCGATAACGATCGCTTCGATAAACTGCTGGTTGGCACCCGGATTGTACCAGCTCGCCAAAATCGGACTGTCGGGATTTGTTACGTCGTAAATAAATACGCCGCGGCAGCTGTAGCTGCCCTGCACCGCGATGTTTCCGTCGCCGTAGATATCGGCGAATTTAGAATTTTGCTCGGTCGCACAAGGTGGGTTGATATTCGATCGAAGCCGTACCCTCTGTGCCGCTATTGGTGAGTCAAGACAAAACGTGAGGACGACCACTAAGGCCGAGAGGCAAACACCCTTCATAAGTACGTTACTGATGCCCGATTATAAGGCCGGTCGCGCCGAGTAGCAAGAATCCGGGAGCAGTCTACCCGCTTCCCGGATTATACCTTAGTTAAACTGGTTACGACGTCTCAAGATATCGGCAGTGAACCTTCACGATGCCGCACGATTTCCCGAAGCATCCCGCATCATAAGATCGAAAGTCCCTGGGCCGACCTTTCTGAATCGCCGATTACGATTTAACGAAACCGCAATTGATATTGTCGGGTTTTTGCCTTTAAATTCCATTCCGCCTGCGACAAGCAGATTGTACAACTCGTTGACGTGAAGCGATTTGTTGGCTTCGCGAAGCAGCAGCGTGCAGGCTTGCGTGATTGTCCGGTCGGCAAATCGATGACTGATCGGCTCGATATTGTGCGATTTAGCGGGAACCCGATTTTGATTCAAGTATGTAACGGAGCCACTATTGCGCTGCGGCGGGGCTGGGCGAGATGAATTTCGCGGCTTTGTATCCGGAATGCGGTCGTAATCGTCTTCGATTCTTATAGATTTGCCAAGCCCGACGCCGCGAGTCCCCGACCGCATAGTGACAAGCAGGCTGTCGATTGCCGCTTCGGTTTGCGCCGCGCTGTTCTCGAGCGCTTCAATCTCGCTTCGGAGTCTCTCGACCTCGCCCTCGGCTTCGTGGAGTCGGGACATCAGGCGACTCTGCGCATTTCGGGTTTGCCGGAGGCTCGTCTCAAGTGTTGCTATAAGATTTCCGTCTAACATACTGACGATGAAGCCTCTACACGCTCTGCTGAGCAAGCGTACAATGCTGTAAAAACAACTTTTACGATATTAACTGGTACGCTCGATGACGTAATCGGTGATTGCGTCTAGGGCACGAGAATACTCTGTTTGCTGTAAAACTTCAAGATTTTTTAGCGCCTCGCGAGCAAACGATCGCGCGCGTTCACGGATAATATCGAGCGTGCCGTGTTCATGCAATTTCGCGAGCAGCTCGCGGTGAATGTCACCATCATATCGACCGTCGTACATCACATCGACTAGACGCTCGCTGATGGTCGGGTCTGTTTTTTGCAAAAGTATAAGGGGAAGGGTTACCTTTCCCTCGATGAGATCCGCTCCGGCCGCCTTTCCGAGAGCTCGCTCGTTGGAAGTGAAATCGAGTAGGTCATCTGCCAGCTGGAATGCGACGCCAAGATTCATTCCATATTCACGAAGGGCTTTTTGCACTCTTGGTCCAGCCGCGCTCAAAATCGCACCGATTTCGCAGCAACCGGAGAAGAGAAAAGCCGTCTTTCGCCGCAAAATATCAAAATAGTCGTCTTCGGTAACATCAGTCTTGCCGATCATCGTCAGCTGGGTAAGCTCGCCTTCGGTCATCTTTCTCGTCAGCGCCGTGAGAATGTCGAGAATAGCAAGCGAACGTTCTTTTAATGACGCTTCGAAGGCCGACATATACAGCCAGTCGCCCATCAAAACCGCCGATTGATTTCCGAAACGGGCGTTGATCGATTCGTGATTTCGTCGCATTCCGGCGTTGTCGATAATATCGTCGTGAACGAGCGTGGCCGTGTGCAGCATTTCCATTACAGTCGCCAGCCTGACCGCGCTTTCGCTGTCGCCTCGACCGCCGGCGGCGTAGGTGGCCAAAATCAAAAGCGCCGGACGGACGCGCTTACCGCCCGAAGCTCGCAGATAATCGCCGAGAAAATTGATTACCTGAATGCTCGAGCTCGCCTGTCGCTCGTATTCAGCCTCAACAAGGCGCATCTCCGGTTCGATCAGGCTGAAAATCCGTCGAGCCGCAGCGTGCGGAAGTAGCTCTTCTTTTACCGCGGTAAATGTCTGCATTAGTTCGTCAATTTGATCGGTAATTATCAAACATCATATCGATGCCAAAGTCTTTGGCCTTTAGTGCGGCGATCACCTCCTGCAGCGTATCGCGGTCTTTTCCCGAAACGCGCACGGATTCACCTTGTATCGAGGCCTGCACTTTCATCTTCGAATCCTTGATATATTTGACAACCTCTTTTGCCTTTTCCGTCGGAATGCCCTGCTGAATTTTCACCAGCTGGCGTACCGTACCGCCGGCGGCTGGCTCTGCTCTTTGATAATCCAGGGCTTTTAGCGACACACCGCGTTTAACGAGTTTGCCTTGCAAAATGTCGTTCATATTGCGCAACTTCGTTTCATCTTCAGCCGTCAGCATTAAGTCTTTATCTTGCAGTTCGACATCGGCTTTGCTGCCCTTGAAATCGAAACGCTGTGAAATTTCCTTTGTTGTCTGATTTATTGCGTTTGTAACTTCGGCGTAATCCGTTTTGGATACGATATCGAAAGAATTTTCTTTTGGCATATTCGAGTAGATGATAACATACGTCGGACGCAGGTTTAGGATAGGTAGGATCGTGAGGCTTCACGCGGTAAACGTGTGCCGAACTTTCCGGATAAGCCTCAAGATATTCGATATTTTCTGCCCATTCCGCGGACGACATTCATGGAGCGGGCCCAAACTCTTAACGCTCGTCGTCGCTCCCGCCACAACGCTGCTGATCACGCATGCTTTAATGTTCATTTAAGTTTAGGCCCGAATCGATTCGAAAAAATCTCTCGAAGTTCGCCGTCGTCGCGGCCGCAAGCTCGTCAAACCCGATGCCGTAGAAATCGGCTAAAAAGCGTGCGGTGTGGTTGACGAATGCCGGCTCGTTTCGCTTGCCCCGAAGCGGAACTGGCGTGAGAAACGGGCAATCGGTTTCTATCAGCAGTTTGCTGAGCGGAACCACCTTAGCTGCCTCACGTAAATTCTCCGCCTTCTTGAACGTCACGTTACCAGCAAAAGAAATCAGAAAGCCTAACGGCATCAAGGCTTCGGCCATCGCCGGCGTTCCACCGAAACAGTGCATAACCCCGCCC
>JBHENZ010000174.1:0-6935 GCA_046261815.1 Pyrinomonadaceae bacterium
CGCGATAGTCGGCTTTGCTCAGTCGCGACAAGATTCGCTGCGGCACCGGATAGCCTTTCGACAGATATTCGCGGACCTGCTCGGCGAGATGCTCTGTCGCCGTAACGGGCCGGGTGTCAAGCGTGCCGCGCGTGAAGACACGGATCATCCCGTCGGGCGACAGCACGGCCAGCTCCGCGCGAGCTTCGCGGTCGGGAACGAGATCGCCGGTGACGATCGACCGAACGCCGGCCGGCATCGCGAGCCTCAGCATCGCGGCCGGTGGCGTCGCGCCGGGATGAGTAATGTCCGCGCCGGAAAGGATGATCACTTCGTTTGCGAGACCGATGGCTATGTCGGCGAACTCGTTTTCGTTGAGACGTCCGACGGCGATCGCCTCGGCCGGCGAGGGAAGCCGATAGATGAGCGAGCCGGCGGCAGCGACGTCAGACGCGCCCGCAAAAATCTGCAGCCCGAAACCTTCGTCATCGCGCGTGCCCACGATAATGTCGGCCAGTCCGTCGGCACGGTTTACATCGCCGACTGCGATTACAGTTATCGAGCCTTCGGTCCCGATGCGCCGAGGGCTCGCGAAACTGCCGCGGCCGTCGCCGTGAAGAACGTAAAACGCGTCGCCGCCGCGGGCCGCGACGGCTGCGTCGAGCCGGGCGTCTCGATTAAAATCTCCGGCGAAAATGAAATCGGCGTTCGCAGGAAGGGTTCTCGCGCGCGCCTGTTGCTCGAACGGCGAAACGAAAAGTCCGTCTCGGATGGCCTCGAAGGCCGCCTCGGTCTTCGGGGCAAAGGCGTTGACGTCGCCGCGTCGCAAGGTTATCTGACCGCCGTGGGCGATGAGGATGTCGCTGACGCCGTCCGCATCGAAGTCTCCCGTAACAGCCGCACGCGGCTCGCCGGCAATCGCGCTGTCGGCGGAGATTGCAAGCGAGCCGTACCGCTTGAACGTGTCCGAGCCATGACGCGCCGCCTCGACAACCCGAATCGAGGGTTCGGGAGCGGCATTTTGCGAACTGACGTCGAACGTGAACCACGACAGTCCGATGACGACTAAAATGGCGCAAAAAATTACGGCAAATAGATTACGATTTACCATTAGGACAGCGTTTTTCATTTCTCCTCCGGTGCTCGTGTGCGACGTTGGTTAATTCACAGCACTACGTCGGAGCCGAGCGTCAGTGTGGTTGACTGATTCAAAGGTCGGATTGAATCGATCGCCGTGTCAACCAATCGGCGATCGAAGGCGCAATATCAAGATCGAGGCGGGAACACGCCCTGCAGGGCAATGCAAAAATTAAGCGTCAACAGCGGCATCAGATTGTTATGCGGGAGAGTTCCGCCGGTCGGCAAGGTCGCGGTCGCGTTCATCAGACCGTTCGCCGCTTGGCCTGATGGAGAATACGGTCTCGAATTCGAGCGGGCGGCGGCAAGTCCGACCGGAGAAGATTGCGGCGGCACCGCGCCGGTCGGTCGGGCGCTCATCGTGTGCGTGTGAACAGGTATTTCCGAGGTCAGCAGCGTGACGGTTTGCGATCCACCCGTTTCGCCAAGATCGTGAAGCGAAAGTCCCGGTCCTTGTCCCGGATGCATCGGCGCGCTTCCTTGAAGATTTGGCAAAGCGAAAGTTGACCTGCCGTCGCCGCCGTAAGTCGTGCCAAGCAGCGAGAAAAGCGCCGTGTTTTGCGAGATCGGCAGTATTTGACCGTTGCAAAAAGCCCAGCCTTTGGGCGCAAAGTTGAACGGAAAAATTCTGATTTCTGCGACAAAAGGGTCTGCCATTTCTTTATCTCCTGTAAAATCTAGTTCTGACTCGGGAAAATGCCTTGAAGCGCTATGCAAAAATTTAATGTAAGAAACGGCTGCCTGTTTTCGTGAGGCTGGCTACCGCCGGTGTTCGAGATCACGCCGGCGGCCATCGCGTTGTCGGCAGCGCCGGAAAAGTACATCGTCGAAGCGTCGGCCGTCTCTGCATAGAACGCTCCAACCGGACTTGTCGCATTGCTGTCGGGCGCCGCATCGTACGCCGCGACCGAATGATTGTGCGTGGGCATCTCGGCGATCGACAGCGTCTGCGATTCCGCACCCGCGACTTGTCCGAGATTGAATCCGGCGCCCTCGTGAATCGGAACGCGGCCGCGAAGATTAGGAAGCGCGAAGGTAGTTTGACCGTTTCCGCCATACGTCGTGCCAAGCAAAGCGAACAGTGCCTGATTCTGGTTAATCGGCAACAGTTGGCCGTTGCAAAGCGCCCAGCCTTTCGGTGCGTAGTTGAAACTGAAAATTCTGATTTCGGATAGAAAAGGTTCTGCCATAACATCTCCTCGAAAAATTCGAAACTGCCGGGTTAACTGCGCGAACGAGCTTTAACTCGGCGCAGGAAAGATGCCGAAAAGCGAGATAATAAAGTCGATGCACAAATACTGCTGAAAATTTGTGTGGGGCTGGCTGCCGCCGGTTGGTCCGATCTTCGCGCCATTCATCAGCTCCGACGGCGGAATCGCGCCGTACGCAAGAGCCGTCGTGTTGACGGCGGGCACGCCTCCGAGGGCCGACGCGCTGTTGCCGTCCGAGTTTCTGCAACCTGCCGGATGATTATGAACCGGAATTTGCTGCACGGTTAAGGTTACTTCTTCAGCGCCGGCTGCTTCTGCAAGCTGATACGTCGTGCCGAACGAACCGGTCCCGAAATGAACCGGGACGCGCCCACGCAGATCGGGCAACGCGAACGTTGACTCACCGTCGCCGCCGTAGGTCGTGCCGATAAGTGTAAACAAGGCGTCGTTTTCCGCGATCGGCAGTATCTGACCGTCACAAAACATCCATCCGGCCGGAGCAAAATTTCCGCCGAACATTCTGATTTCTCCAATATAAGGCTGTGCCATAAATCTCCCTGTCGAAGGCTATTCGGCGGCGACGCAAATAGGATCGCGTCGCCACAAAAAATAAATACCGTGCTCGCCGACCTGCTCGAATCCGAGTCGCACTAAGATCTCGGTTTTGTGGGCTGCGGCTTTCTAGATATATCGTCACGGCCTTCGCGCATTTGGTGCCCATGTCCAAAATCTGTTGATCAAACCAACGAAAAGTCGTTTCAAAAAACTCGGGCAGCAAAGCGAGATCGATGATCCGGATCATCTCGTCGGACGAGCTCGGCGACGTACAATCTGCCTAACCGGACGATTGCCGATCTTTACGATCTGAAAGGACGCCTCTGGATATCGTTCGCGGTAATAGAAGACAAGCGCATATCGTCCGGCAGACCAAATAAATTTTGAACAATGGCGAGTAAATACGGGCTCGGAGGTCGTTGAGTCGATCTGCCGGAAAAAAACTTTGAATTATAACGAAAAGGGTCGTATACTCTTGCCCGCGAGAGTATATACGTTTTATTGCACAAGAATTGTACTTGTTTTTATGAAAATATCAAGAAGAAATTTCATTACCCTCGGCGGCGCGACCGCTTTCGGCGGCACAAATCTTTTGATTTCCGCGACCACAGCGGCGCAAGATTCCCGCTCGTTCCAACCTAGGGCGGAAGCCTACTCCGATCAGCTTATGTATCTGACGTCTGCTGACTTCAGAAGGCACGTCGGTTCGGAGTTCCTCCTCGTCACCGATACAGAAGCGACGCCCATCCGCCTCGCATTCGTTGCCCAGATCATTCCGGCCGCCTCGCGTCGTCGCCGACTCGTCGCCGAAGCATTCTCGCTGTCCTTCGAGACGCCTGTCGGTTTTAGCCAGGCGACATATCACCTTCGTCATGCGCACCTTGGCGAATTCGATCTGTTGCTGGTTCCCGAGGGGGACAACGAGTTAATGCTTCACGCCGTCGTTAATCGGGTAGTAAAATGATTAGAAGAATAGTTAACAGCTATTTGCAATTAGCTGTTAGCTATTCTTCTAAACACCAGATCGGCCCACGCTCTAAGCTTCATTCAAAAAATTAAACACGGCTTCGTATCGAAATCCGTCCGCCTCGCGCGAGACCGGGACGAGGAAGATTTCCAGGGAGCTGAGTTGCTCGTGCTCCATCCGGTAGGTTGCTTGCGGCAGCACGGGCTCGCCGCGGCCGAGAAAGAACAGTGAGAAAAACGTCTGACTCATTGTGACGGTCGGGTTCGTCACCTCGATCAATTCTAGCTCGGCGGCTGCGTCGGGCAGTGAGAATTTCGTGTTCACCTGTCCGGCGAAAAATTCGTATGTCATGATTTCCAGCGCATCGTCCAGTGCAGATCGGCGACGTCGATCGTTTCGAATCCTTGACGATCGTAAAAACGTTTTGCGTCGACGTTTGTTTTCAACACCTGCAGCAATACCGTCTTCGAATCGGCTTTCAAATTTTCGAGGATTTGCGTTCCGATTCCGCGATCGCGAAACTCGGCGAGCAGGGAAATGTCGATCAATTTGGTTTCGTCGCTGCCTTGTTCGGTAATCATCCGCCCGATGCGCCTTTCGTCGAGCTCGACGACTAGAGTCACCGCGCGGGGAAACTGCATCGCGTACGCACGCGCCTGCATCTCGAACTGCATTTTGAAAAACGCGTCCTCCCGCTCGCGATCCCAACCGAACACCGCCAGCTCCGACGCCCGCGCGTCGGCGTAAAGCGTCTGAAGAAATTTCTCGTCGTCAGCCGAGCAAGCCAGCCGAAGCGTCAAGCGTTTTTCGAAGAGCTCGCTCGGCATCAGTTCCAAAATATAATTTCGCGTTCGCCGAAACGAAAAATCGCGCCCGCAGCTGCGGCTAGAAGGCCAGCGTTACGGCTCCGCGGTGAAATTCAAATCGCTCAGCGCCTGCTCTACTTTCACTGACTTTTCTTTAAAGCTGAACCGCTTGCTTTCGACTCTAATCACGTACGTTGCGTCCACTGGTACATCCGGAAAACTATAAAACCCGAACGAACCCGTCAATGTCGTTTTTATTATGCCCGATTTATCTGTGAGAATAACCAACGCATTTCTCAAGCCAGTGCCCTCGGGCGTCGTGACGCGACCGGAGACCTCTCCACGCGCAAATGGGCGTACGGTCTGCGGATTCCAAAAACCGATCTCGAGCGTGTAAGGCGATGCCGCGGCCGGCCCCGCGACCGGAATTCCAAACGTCGTGTCTAAAACAAGCGTGCCGCCGCTCGAACGCGCGCCTCCGCTCGGCAGCACGATGCGTTCGAAATTATAAGTGTGCCCGGATTGTGCAGCTGCCAAAATCGGGAGCGCGAAAACGGCCGCTGCGGCCAAGCTACAAATCCTAATTTCCGACCACATTTTTTACTACTCCTTGCTCTTTGCACATTCCGGCGGCCGGATTTTGCGCACAGACGGTTTTTTTCAAATCATCGATCTGTTGTTGCTGCCGGTCGATCAATTGCCGCTGCGATTCAATCTGTTTCTGCTGCTCCTTAACCGCGTTGATCAAGAGAAGGTCGACGGCGTTTTCGTTCACCTCATCGAGTTGACCGCTCTTGTCGCGCGATACGAGTGACGGCGCGACGGCAGCAACGTCTTCCGCATTTAGACCGATGTCCGTCTTGCCGCTGTCCTTCCATTTGAACGAAACCGGATTGATCCTCTTAATCACATCGAGGCCGTGTGAAAACGGTTCGATCGCTGCTTTGTATTGTGCAGAATCTCGCCGCGTTGCGCAGAAGGCAAGTACGCTATACAAATTTTCGGTCGTTCCTGCAATGCACAAACGCTGCGTGCCCGGTCCCTGAGGCGGCGTATCAAGATAAAGCTGTGTGACGAATAAACCGCCGGGCGACAGGGACGACCTAGGGACAGTCTGCACGACGTGCTTCTGGCCGTTGAAATAGCTGAAAAAATGACCATTGACATAAGTCGACTGGTTTGGTTTTCCGATCACGATCGTGTTGTCGTTCGGCGCATTCGGCGAGCCGAGGGCGACGTCGTTGCCGATAACAATCGAGTTATTGCCGACGATCGTCGAGTTGTTTCCAATTATGATCGAACTGTCGGGCTGCTTTGATTCTTCGAGACCGCCCGCGTTATTTCCGATAAAAATGTTGTTGTTGTTGGTAATGTTGAGCCGGCCCGCGTTGTTTCCGAAAAACAAATTGTTTCGACCGCCGACATTCGCGGCTCCGGCACCGCTTCCGAAAAACGAATTGTTGAATCCGGTCGTATTGGCCTGACCGCTCGAATGACCGAAAAACGCATTGTCCGAGCCGGTGTTCGCACTGCCTGCTCCGATGCCGGCGAATAGATTTCTCGTGCCGCCACTGCTCAATATTCGCAAGCCGCCAAGATTAAATTGCGTCACGGCATTGACCGTTCCGCCGCTTGCTAGGCCCGCGACGGAAAGCGAGCCACCTGTGATCGCGCCCGCAGTCGTAAGCGAACCGCCAGTGACCGCGCCCGAAGCACTCAGCGTTGCGGCATTCACGGCGCCTGTCGCCGTAACCGAGCCGCCGGTAATCGCGCCCGCGGTCGTAACTGAGCCGCCGGTGATAGCTCCGGAAACGTTCAGCGAAGCCCCGCCGATCGGGCCAGCCGAGTTTAACGAATTCGCATTGATCGCACCGGTCGTCGTAATCGTGTTGCCGTTGATCGCACCCGATACCGTTAGGCTTGAAGCGCTCAATGAGCCAGCCGTGAAAGCTCCCGCAAGATTAAAAGTTCCGCCGAACGTGACCGGTCCCGCAACGCTCAAGCTGCCCGGAATAGAAACGGAATCCGCCGCGCGGCCGAGAACCACTGTGTTGCTCGCGTTAACCGTCGAACCCGCTCCAATGGCCGTGGCAAAAGTCAGATTACCCGTGCCGACATTAGCGCCCGCACCAAAAAGTGAGACGTTGCTGCCGCCAACATTCGCTGCACCCGCATTTCGACCTACAAATGTATTCTGCGATCCCGTATTAGCGGCACCGGCTCCAATTCCGGCAAACAGATTGTCGGTCCCCGTCGTCGCTAGCACACGCAAACCGCCGA
>JBHENZ010000175.1:0-12967 GCA_046261815.1 Pyrinomonadaceae bacterium
AACGCTGACTTTTGGGGTTATCCGTCGATCGTCGGCTGCGGACCAAATGCGACGACGCTTCATTACGAAGAATCGCAAAGTCCGGTGAAGGCGGGCGAGCTGCTTCTAATGGACGTCGGCGCCGAATACGATCACTACACGGCGGATGTCACTCGCACGTTTCCGGTCAACGGAAAGTTTTCAAAAGAGCAGGCCGAAATTTACCGCATCGTCTACGCGGCGCAGGAAGCGGCAGCGGCTGCCACCAAACCCGGAGCGACGTTTAAGAACGCGAGCGATGCGGCTGCGACCGTGATCAAGGATGGCCTGTTTCGCCTCGGTTTGATCACGGACAAAAACTCGGATCAATACCGCATGTGGTTTATGCACGGTCTCGGTCACTGGCTCGGGATGAATGTTCACGACGTTGGCCGGTATGGCGTTCCATTCGCTCCCGGGATGGTTTACACCAACGAACCGGGAATTTACATTCGTGGAGACGCGCTTGATTACCTGCCCGATACGCCCGAGTCGAAAGCGTTTTTGCAAAAGATCAAACCGGCGTTCGATAAGTATAAAAACATCGGCGTGCGAATCGAGGACGACCTGCTTGTTACCGCAACCGGCGTGGAGTGGATGACAAAGAGTCTTCCGCGCAAGCTCGAAGATGTCGAGGCATTTATGGCGAGTGCCTCGAAGCAAAAATTGTGACTTAGCTTTGAGACTTCGATTCGACTGCAACTACGAGTGATTAGTGCTATTTCGTGTTGTTTCGTGTAGGTTGATTCTTTGTGACGCGAAAATGCATGAAATCACTCGAACAACCCGCCCAAAAAACATATTCGATTGACAGTCCTAAGTGGATGTACGCATAATTCGTGCTCAAGATGCAGCCGCTCGTCATCGTAAATCCGAAATCGGCGTCAGGTTCGACGCGGGCGAAGTGGTCCGCGATCGCCAGCGATTTGCGAACTCACTTCGGCTCGTTCAATGTCGCGTTCACCAAGAGCGCGGGCGACGGCATTGCACTCTCACGCCGCGCCGCCGAAAATGGCCGCACGCTAATTATTGCCTGCGGCGGCGACGGGACGATCAACGAAGTTGCGAATGGAATTCTTCTTTCCGAACAGGATGTAGAACTTGGCGTGTTTCCGTCGGGAACAGGCGGTGATTTTCGCCGAACTCTCGGAATTTCAAGTGAGCCGCGCGAAGTTGCACGCGCGCTTCGTCTCGGAAAAACGAAACGGATCGATGTCGGCAAAATCGATTTTGTCGATCACCACGGCTGGCCGGCCTCGCGATATTTTCTCAACGTTTCGTCGTTTGGGCTTGCCGCCTCGGTGATCGAACGCGTAAAAACCACCGCGGCGTTAAAGTGGCTGCCTGTCGACAATCTGGGAGGGCGGGCGAACTTTGCCTTATCGACTTTGCAGGAAGTTATCGGACTTCAGACGGCGATGGTCAAAGTAAAAATCGACGATGCTGACGAGAAAAATCTTTCGACGGTAAATTTTTGCGTCGCCAACGCGCGTTATTTCGGCGGAGGAATGAAGATTGCACCCGACGCCAGGCTCGCCGACGGCTTTCTCGATGTAATAAATATCGGCGATATTCGCACCGCGAAAATAATCCTCAATGCGTACACGCTTTACCGCGGCACGCACATCGAGCTTCCCGAAGTGCGCGGAACGCGTGCAAGGCGCGTGGCAGTACGGGCGTTAGATGATTCGCAAAAAATATTAGTTGAGATCGATGGCGAGCTGCCCGGTCGACTTCCCGCGATTTATCAAGTGATCCCTGCTGCGCTTCGCGTACGGGTGCCAGTCGGCGCCTGAGCTTTCTGTATTTTCGATGCAAAAAATGAATAATTTCATCTTTATCGCCGGGTACGTTGTTTTCGCGTTCGCGGCCGCAGCCGTTGACGGTCGCGGGCAACAGCAGCCGCAGGACGACATCCAGTCGTGGAGCGAGGTACAGCTTACTATTCCGATGGATAAACGCGTCGATTTCTTCACAGCCGTCCAGGTTCGAATCGGAAACAATACTACGCGGCTCGCCGATGCGAGACACTCGATCGGATTCAACTGGAAGCCCCACGCCACTTTAAGTGTTCTGCCGTTTTATACATTCATAGGAGTGCGGAATTCGACCGGCCGATTTCGCAATGAACATCGGTTGAATTTGCGTGCCACATACAGGTTTCCATTCAAGAGTTTCGGATTATCGCACCGCAGCACCGTTGAGCGCAGGCTTCGCCAGCCGATCAATAGCTGGCGATATCGGCCGTCGTTTACGGTTGAGAAAGATCTTCCGAAGTCCTGGATCGCCGATGCAAAAGTTTTTGCAACTGACGAGATCTTTTACGATTCGACGCTAAATAAATTTTCGAGAAATCGTTTTACAGTCGGATTAAGCAAAACGCTGAATAAGAATCTTACGCTGGATACTTACTATATGCGGCAAAACGACGGGTTTTCACGTCCGGGCGATTTGCACGTGATCGGCACTGTCTGGCGAATTCGCCCTTAGCGTCGAGGACGTTGAATGCGAATATTTTTGGCTTGAGCAACCGGGACTGGCAGCCAATCGCGTCACGAGACCGCAAACAGAAACGGCCGCATTCCCTCTTCAAACCGGTCAACACTTTGACGTCGGCATGTGAGATTTCGCTTGCTTTCGAATTTTACACTCGCGTCGGAAAAGGCCGGTCGGAAGCTTTAGCCGCGTGACTTCGCAGCCGGGCTTCTGTCAAAATAGAGCTACTGACGATGTCACGATCTTTTCTACAGCGATTTGTCCTCTCTTGCGATGAACGTCCGGATAAGGTTGCGATGCGCGTGGTCGGAGATGACGCTGAGGTTTATACCTTCGGCGAAATGCTGGGTCACGTGCGGGCGATAGCTTCTCGGCTTGGGGAGGCCGATGTGGATCCGGGCGATCGCGTCGTACTTATTGGCGAAAATCATCCTTCGTGGGCGATAGCTTACCTGGCAATCCTTTATCGCGGCGCCGTATGCGTTCCGATTGATCCGCATGGCGAGATCGAAACGCTCACTAATTTTTTTGATAACTCCGAAGCACGCCTTGCCTTCCTCGACGATTCAGTCAGTGAAAAAGTGAGCGAAATAGAATCGCGGCTCAGTCGGCCGATTACAAAAGTCGTTTGGCAGACTGGGCAAGGACAACATACTAAGCCAGCTGAGGACGAAAACCGTTTAGAAACCACACACGCACATAAGACTGCGGCAGGCATACGAACCGAGATCAAATTCGAAGAGTGGGCCGAATCAGATTCTGCAGGTTCATTAGAAAATGAATCGCCCGGATTCGCCGACAAGGATACCGCGCTTTTGATATACACCAGCGGCACTACGGGCACGCCGAAGGGTGTTCCGCTGACCCACGGCAACATCGTCGCCGAACTCGACGGCATAAACGAGGTGCTGAAGCTCTCGGAAAAAGAAAAGATTCTTAGCCTGCTTCCGCTCTTTCATGCCTATTTGCAAATCGTCAATCTATGGACCGCAACGACCTACGGCTGTGAGGTCGGATACCTGAAAGAGCTCTCGCCCGCCGCTCTCGGCGAAGCAATGAAATCGTTTAAGCCAACGATTCTTACGACCGTGCCGCGGCTTTGGTATCTGTTTCACAAAAAGATTTTCGACGCCGTCGAGGTAAAACCGAAGGCTGTGCAGGTGCTTTTTGATTCGCTTCTCGCCGCGAACGGTTTTGCTCGCAATACGCTTGGCCTTAATCTTGGCCACCGGCTTTTCGGCAAGGTTCATGAATCGTTTGGCGGCGATTTACGCATTGCCATCTCTGCCGGTTCCAGGTTTGACGAAGATGTTGCCCGCGACTTTTACAAGCTCGGTTTCACGATTATTCAAGGCTACGGGTTGACCGAAACAAGCGGAGCGGCGACTGCAACTTTTGAAACGGATAACCGCGTCGGCTCGGTCGGCAAGGCGATGAAGGGAGCCGAGATCAAGATCGATAATCCCGATGCGAGCGGCGTCGGCGAAGTGCTGATTAAAGGACCGATGGTTTTCGACGGGTACTACAAAAACGAGGAGGCGACCGCCGCTGCGTTCACCGATGATGGCTGGTTTCGATCGGGCGACCTCGGCAAATTCGATGACGGTCACCTTTATATTGTCGGCCGTGAAAAGGACGTGATCGTGCTGCCTTCAGGAAAAAATGTTCATCCCGAAGACATCGAGGTTCAGTATTTAAAAACGCCGTTGGTCGAAGAGCTTGCAATCGTCGGCGTCGCCGATCCCAACGAGCGCGCGGGATCCGAAAAACTTGCAGCGGTCGTCGTGCCTGACTTCGAGTATCTGAGAGCCGAAAAAATCGCGAATTCGAAAGAGGCTATCCGTTACGCGCTCGACAATATCGGCCGCGGGCTTCCTGAATATCAGCGTGTTCGCGACTATATAATTCGTGCCGAGCCGCTGCCGCGTACCGCAACGCGAAAAATCAAACGATTCGAACTCGTCAAAGAACTGGCGAACGGCAAGACAAATGGCAATGCCGCTGATCAAAAGACATGGGAGCTTGACAGCAGCGACTCAACGCTGCTCGAAACGCCGCAAGCTAAGACTGTCACGCAGATAATTAAACAGAATGCGCGCGACGTTTCGGTTATTCACCCCTCGATGAATCTCGAAATCGATTTGGGTCTCGACAGTCTCGGCCGTGCTGAAACCTTTGCCGCGCTAGAACATGCCTTCGCTACCGAGTTTACCGGCGACGAAGCGGCAAAGTCATTAACCGTCCGCGAAGTCGTGGAGTTAGTGGCTAGTCATAGCCCGGGAAACACTGGTCTGGATAGTGAAGATTCAGTTGGCGAGGTCGAGGCAATGTGGCCATCGATCATCGCTCAGACGCCGGCCGATTTTCCGGACGTCAAACCGATTTTGAAGAACCGCTATTTCTTTCCGCCGATTGTGTTCGCGGTTTACAAAATATTCAACTTATTTTGTCAGGTGTTTATGCGGCTTGAGGTCGAGGGTCGCGAAAACCTTCTCGCGATGCGACGTGATAACGCGGGCAACACGAAGAGACAGGCATTTCTCATCTGTCCGAATCATCAGAGCTTTCTGGATCCGTTCGTAGTCACTTCGAATTATCCTTTCGACATTTTCAAAGACACGTTTCACGTCGGGGCCGCGATGTTTTTCAGAAGCAGCTTTATGAGGTGGGTGGCGAAAATTCTGAACGTCGTACCCATCGATCCCGACACTCAACTGATGCGGGCGATCAAGGCGGGAGCGGCGGGACTTAAAAACGGGAAGGTGCTAAATATTTATCCCGAGGGCGAGCGCGCCTACGACGGCGATCTTCACGAATTTAAAAGAGGCGCCGCCATACTGGCGACTGAGCTCAATCTTCCTATTCTTCCTGTTGCTCTCGATGGCCTGCATCTTGTTTGGGGCCGCGAATCGTGGCGAATTCGGCCGGCGAAAGTACGAGTTCGATTCGGCGAACCCATTTATCCAAATTCGGCGACGCCGGCAGCTGACGATCAGTACGAGGAGCTGACCCAACGCCTGCGAGCTGCAATCGAAAAAATGATTGCCGATTTCAGGTCGATCTCAAAAACGAGTTAAGGGATTAATCGTAGACGCCGAAATGAAGATGTGACGGCGTGGCCTGAGCGTTTCCCGAAGTTCCCACATAGCCGCTCACCGTCCCGCGTGACAAACTCGCCGATACTGCCTCATAATAATTGATCTGCCGAGTGATTATGCCAGAGAGACTTTTCGTGTGGCCGTTGTTTTCTCTCTGTATCGCGGTTTGGACAATTTTCGGTCAGCCGACGGCAGAACAGCGAGAGCTTGCCGAGTTTATAGGCGACGACTACGACAAGCGCGAGGGGTATATTCCGATGCGCGGCGGAGTAAAGCTGCTTACGGCATTTACACACCTAAGCGAAAATCGCAGCGCGGTGCAGATTCAAAGCACGTGGTTTCCGCTGGTCGCTCGTAATCCGCAGAAGTATATGAGCAATTACAAGCTTGCGAACAATGCCGATTTTCAAAAAGCGACGCGGCGAATCTATTTCGGCGGAAGTACTCAATCGGCAATAATTTTGCCGGTGCCGAAACGATAACTAAAAAAATTATGCCTTCGACATCGATTGCGTGCGGAACATTGCTGATATTGATCGGTATCATCGGATACGTCAACGGCGTAATGACCGATCGTGCCAGCTTCACGGCATTAATACCCGCTGTTTTCGGGATAATTCTCTTTCTTTTGGGTTTTTTCGCGCGAATTCGTGAAAATTTGCGAAAGCATCTGATGCACGCGGCGGTCGTGTTTGCGTTTCTCGGCTTCGCTATTCCGTCCGCACGGCTGCTGTCGAATTTTAGAGGGTTAGATTACTCGGCCGCGGTCGTTTCTCAGGTTGCGATGGCTTTGGTCTGCCTGCTTTTCGTCATTCTCGCTGTGAAATCTTTTGTTGACGCTCGCCGTCGTGCGGAGACTATTTAGCTGAATCGCTAGCAATGAGGTTTATCTCTACGCTCAGCCCGTCGCCGGTGTTAGTCGCCCTGATCGAACCCTTGTGAGCTTTGATTGCCTGGTCGGCGATTGCCAACCCGAGACCTATACCGCCCGTTTTTCGCTCGCGTGCTTCGCCCACGCGGTAAAACGGTCGAAACAAATTTTTCAACTCATCCTCAGGCACGCCGCCGCCGTGATCCTGGATTTTTACCGTTGCCGTGCCATTCGCTCTACTTAATGCGATTTCGACCGCGGTGCCTTCACGCGTGTACCGTACGGCGTTTCGCAAAACGTTCTCGACTGCGCTTCTGACAAGGTTTTCGCTTCCCTCGATGCGCGCTTCATCGGCCTGCCTCAGAACGACAGATTTTCCGCCGGCCACCGCCTCGAAATCGGCATCCGCGGCAACCTGCTCGACGAGCCTCGTAAGATTGATTTCGGACCGGTGAAAATCGCTCGAGCCTGATTCAAGTTTGGCGAGCGTGAGCAGTCGCGAGATCATTTCGTTTAATCGATTCGATTCGGTTTCGATGCGTTCAAGCAAAGGTGCCGTCTCGTCGTTCGACTTTTGTTTGGCTATCTCGAGGGCGACATTCATTCGCGCGAGCGGTGAACGAAGCTCGTGCGAGATGTCGCGCGAAAGGCGTTGCTGCGCGGTGATCAGCGATTCTATCCGCTCGGCCATAAGGTCAAAGTCTCGGGCGAGTTTCGCAAGTTCATCGCGTCGTCCGCCGACTTCTTCGCCGACCCTCGTTTGTAAATCGCCCTCGGCCAGCCGCCGTGTGGCGTCGCGGATCTTGCCGATCGGCGAAGAGAGGTAGCGAGCCAATGCGTAACAGACAATCAATGCTATTAAAAACAATACGATTAGCCGCAAATAACGCAGCTGCGATTCACCAAAAAGTCGCGGAACGGCCAACCGCTCCCATCGGACGAATAGCGCGTATTCGGTTCCGTCCTTAAGTCGAAAAGTTTTTGCGGCCCGCACTGTATCCGGTGTAGTCAGATCGAGCTCGACCGCTCCGCTTGCAAATGCTTGATCGGCTACTAGATGATAGCCGTCCCGCTCGACCATAGACTGCAAGCCGTTTCGGTTCATAAGATTGATCTCGGTTATGCTGCTGCCTTCGTTCCGCAGACGGTTAAGAAATTCGCGCAGGCCGGCCTCGCCCTGCGCATCGTGGATCTGCGCGGCCGTCGCGGCGTAGATGTTCATCTGGTTACGAACTGACGTTTGCCAGCGGCTGACAACCGGCTCGGTCTGCACGGTCCAATTCAAAAAGACAACCACACCGACCATCAATGCGATCGCCGCCAAAAACCAGAGAAAGATCTTGAAGAAGAGATTCATACAACCGTGTAAATATATCCGACCGAGCGGATCGTTTTGATGCGTTCCGTTCCGTCGGCGTGCGTACCGAGTTTTTTTCTAAGGTTGCTGATGTGCATATCCAAGCTGCGGTCGAAAGGCGAGAGCTGCCGATCAAGCACGCGCACGCTTAGGTCCTCTTTTTTTATCGTCTGCCCGGCCTGGCTTAAGAGTGCCTTCAAAAGATCAAACTCGACGGACGTAAGATTCAGTTCATCGCCGGCGATACGTGCAGTTCGCGATAGGGGCGATACTTCGACATCGCCTACCTGCACGGGCTCGGAACTTGTTTCCGCCGCTTCCGGATGAACGCGTCGCAGGATAGCCTTTAGACGGGCGGCAAGCTCTCTCGGGTTGAAAGGTTTTGGCAGATAATCGTCGGCACCCGCCTCGAGCCCGACGATTCGCTCGGCATCATCGCCGCGTGCGGTAAGCATAAGAACGGGCAACGCTGAAGTCTCCCGCAACGCCCGGAGAACCTCGAAACCGTTCATCGCCGGTAACATCACGTCAAGAATAGCAATATCGAAATTGCCCGATTTCGCGGCAGCCAAACCCGATTCGCCGTCGTGCCTCGTATCGATTTCGAAATCCTCGGCCCCGAGATACTCGGACACGAGTTCGGTCAACTCTTCATCGTCGTCGATAATTAAGATCTTACTCATGGCTTCTAAAAAGTATACGCGAGGACAACTTTAACTTGCGGCCTGCTGACAAATCTTTACGAAGGCAATGGGAGCTACCTTTTATCAACCGCAACGAAAATTTGTGGAACGTTCCACACATGTCAACGTGTTGCATCAATAACACACCGCTTATTGTTGAGTGTAACCTACTTCCAAAAACACTGTCGCCAATGACGGCTTTGGCTTTAACGTAGAGACGTATCGCTCGGACGTCAAAGAAAAGTGGAAAACTCCCGACGCGTTAGTATTCCCGCCCCTTACTCACGTGCTGGCTTCTGCACTATTTTGCCGCCGATCATCACCATTTTAATGTTTCCCGTTTTGTCCATCGCCACAAGATCGGCGCGTTTGCCTGGTGAGATCGCGCCGTGGGATTTTTCGAGACCGAGCAGGCGGGCCGGATTGAGCGAGGCCATTTGAGAGACTTCCGCAAAAGAGAAACCGAGATCAATCATTTGTCGAACGGCGTCATGCATCGTGATCACCGAGCCCGCGATCGAGCCGCGCTCGTTGCGTGTGCGGCCTTCGGAAACGGAAACTTTCTCGCCCCAGATTTCGAACTCGCCGTCGCCTTTTCCGGTCGGCGAAACAGAGTCGCTGATCAAGCAAACTTTCTCCGACGATTTCATGCGGCAAGCAAGGTCTAACATTCTCCTATCGACGTGAATGCCGTCGGCGATGATATCGAATGTCACTTCCCTATTGGCAAGCACCCAGCCGGCCACGCCGAGATCGCGATGATGAATGCCCGTCATCGCGTTGAAGAAGTGCGTGACGTGGCGAGCTCCGGCCGCAAAACATGCATCAAGCGTCGCGATATCAGCGTTTGTATGCCCAATCGATGCAATCCAGCGATTAGCTACGAGCTCTTTCGCCAATTCAATACCGCCCTCAACTTCCGGCGCAAACGTCATCATGTGCACGCCCTCTTTCAACCGCGGCAGCTCGGCTAATTCTCCAACGCCAAATTTTTTGAAAAACTCAGGCCGTAGCGCGCCGCACATTTTCTTGTTCGCAAACATGCCTTCGTAATGAACGCCGACGATCTGCGCGATCGGCATATCGCTCTGTCGCTGCATCACGCCCTCGATCACCGAAATTATCCGCGCATAGTTCGCGTCCGAGTCGGGTACCAGCGTTGGCATCCAGGCAGTCACGCCGTTTTGCGCAAGAAACCGGCCAACATCAACAAGCCCCTCGACATCAGCCGAATTCACATCAACTCCGACGCAGCCGTGATTGTGAATGTCAATAAAACCGGGGAATAGGCGATGGTCTGTTTCACCGGGAACGGCGGGGTCCAGCGATACAATCGCGCCATCACCAATCTGAAGGGATGCACCTTGGCCTTCGTCGCCGGCAAGCCAAATGGGGCCGACAGTTAGGGTTTTTTTCATGTCGCGATAATAAAAAAACCTGCGGCGATAAGCCACAGGTCTATAGATTGGGTAAGCGGCGGCCGCACCGCTTCACGAAACTAAAAATTGACCTTGATTCCAAACTGCAGTATCCGGGGATCTCTTGCCGTGGTTATTCGTCCAAAGAGCGCGTTGCCTATCACAGTAGTGGGATTGCCGTAGTTGACCATGTTAAAGACATTGAACGCCTCGGCACGAAGCTGTACGTTAAAGCTCTCGGTAAACCGGATCGTGCGGAAGAGCGAGAGGTCAAACACGTGGATGCCCGGCCCGCGTATGATACCCCGGCCCGAGTTGCCAAAGCTCGTCGATGTCGTGGTCAGCGGGTCAAAGCAGTTGGTATCGAACCACATTAGGACGCTGCGATCACCCCTTGAAAGGTTGGGGTCGCAAATCAAGTTCGGCCTGACCGTGATGAGTGTATCAAGCGGGTCAGCCGACGTGACAATAGACACGCCGTTCCTTATGTATGTTCCCGCTCCCTGCGTAACGGTCAAAGGAGTTCCCGACTGTCTGGTGTAAACACCGGCAATCGTAAAACCGCCTAGTATCGCGTTTCCCACGCTGCCGAGGTCAAATTGCCGGTTTTTGCCAAACGGCGTGTCATACAGGAAGTTCGCCGTAAAAACATGTGTACGGTCAAATTGCGAAAGCCCCCGTTCGGCGTTTGGATTCCTGTTATCCTGGACTACGTCGCTGCGGTCTGTGGACGCGTCAGTTATGTTCTTGCTAAAGGTATAGACTGCACCGAACTGCAAGCCGTCGGAGACACGCTTCCTTAAGGTCATCTGCGCCGAGTTGTAATTTGAGTTACCGTCAGTTCTGCGTTCGTTGATGTTGCCGTAGCCGACGAACGGGCGGTAAAAGTTGCGATTGCCGAGCGGCGTCCCGGTGCGTGCAAATCTCGGCAGCGGCGCGTTGACATTGATCTGCCTGAGCAGATTACGGCCCTGCGTCCCAACATACGCAAGCTCGATAAACATGTTCCAGAACAACTCTCGCTGGACCGCAAGGCTGTACTGCATCGTTTGCGGCGGCTTGAATTTGTCGCCCGTACTGATCAACGCGATCACGGGTATTGCCGTCGTCGGCGTTCCGCCGCGCGGGTCGTTCAGACTCAAAGGAGCGGTGGGCGAGTGCTCGACCGTAACCAGTTGGCTGAAACGCGGGTTCAGAAACGCATTCTGTTCGACGATGCCGACAAGCGTGCGGTCATAGTACAGACCGAAGCCGCCGCGAACAACCGTCTTCCCGTCGCCAAATACATTATAGGCAAACCCGATACGAGGCCCGATGGTGTTGTAAATATCCGACTGCACCTTACGGCCATAAGGCGAATTTTCCCCGGCGAAAGCAATGCCGTTGAAACGGTCGCCCGAATTTGGAACGATGTTGTTGCCGCTGGCCGTGAGCGTTACTTGACGTGACCGGTCATATAGATTGGGCATAAAGGTCACGAGATAGTTGCTCTTTTCGATGGGATTTCCGTATATCGAATATCTCGCTCCAAAATCGACCGTCAGACGCGGCGTGACTTTCCACGAATCCTGTGCGTAAAACTCATAGCTGTTATAACGCAACTCAACGCGGCCCTCGTTTTGTGCCTCAGAATAGGCATTCGGCAACCCGAGCAAAAAGTCGGCAAACGCATTGCCGGAACGCGTACCGTTGAAAGAATAACTGCCATTGGTGGGGTTGCCGGCATTCTCGTTCTTTGCTTCACGGGAAATAAACGCGCCAAACTTAAAGTTGTGTCGGCCTTTTACCCACGTCAGATTGTCGCGAAACGTGTAGCTCGGATTTTCGATGCTTTGCGGAGCCTGGAATGTTAGGCCTTGAACATTGCTGATCGTAATGCTTGGCAGAGCGCCGTAGTTCGACTCGAAAAGCTGCGGCGAGGTAAATCCGGGCGTGCCGGCTCGCGTCGCCGTCCCGATAAACTCGCTCGAGATAAGGTTATACGCATAGTCAAATGCGACCTCGTTGATGATGTTGGCCGTCGGTGCAAACTTGACGGAAAAAACAAAGTTCTTTCCCGGTGTTGTCGATCTTGCCGCTGCCGCGTTCGGAAACAAGGTGCCCGCGATGTTGCTCAACACGAACGGATCGACAAAGATATTGCCGCCCGGATCGTTACGATCAACATTGTCCTGAATGTATCGCGCCATCATGGAGCTGGTCGAGGAAAATTTGTGATCAAATCGGAAGATCGACTGACGGAAATTTGCGGCAACGGGGGTAATGCGGCGGTACTGATTCGCGCCCTCGTTGGGTCCTAGAATATATTGCATGAGCGCGACCGAGTTGGGATTAAAGCGGCTTACCGGAATCACGTTACCGGGAAACGGTAGTCCGGTCAGCGGGTCGGTAATCGGTGTCGTAAAGACACCGTTTCGCTGTGCATTAGTGGCTACGACTCCAATGGGTATACTCGACGAACGAAAGCGGCGAAATTCCTGTGAAAAGAAAAAGTACGTACGGTCTTTGCCGTTATAGATCGCCGGGCCGCCGCCGTCACCAAAGTTGAGAAAATACACCGGTCCACCGATCGTGCCGCCAAAATTGTTGTAACGCAACGGCTGCTTAAAGACCGGGTCGGTCGCGGAGCCGAGTCCTGCGATCGGCGTCACAAAAAACGGGTCACGCGCATTGAGGGCATCATTTCTGACGAATTCGTAAAGGTTGCCGTGAAACTCATTAGTTCCCTGACGTGTAACCACGTTAATCACGCCGCCGCCGTTGCGTCCGAATTCCGGAGCATAGTTTGAGGTCAGTACCGTAAATTCCTGAATCGCATCAACACTCGGAACAGTTAAAAGAGTAAGGTTGGATCCCGTATCTATATTTCGCGAACCGTCTACCAGCCAATTGATTGCTGACGTTCGTCCACCGTTGATCGAAATGCTAACCACGGATAGCCCGCCGAAACCTATCTGCGATGAATTCGATGACGTGACGCCCGCAGACGTCGTCGCAAGTGACGCAAAGTGGCGATTGTTTAGCGG
>JBHENZ010000176.1:0-4341 GCA_046261815.1 Pyrinomonadaceae bacterium
CTGTGTTTCAGCTCTGATCGGAAAAACACCGGTCAAAAAGTTTTTCGCATCGTTCAGCTCTTCGCCCGACACCGGAGTTTCACGGATCCGATTAAGCTCATAGAAGAATTCTCTTAGCGCGTCGCGGGTGACCTGCGTACGCACCTCGGTAACAGCTTCGAATTCACCCGCTGCACGTCGAAGGTTAAGGCGCGTGTAAGCTCCGTAGGTGTAACCTTTTTCTTCGCGAAGGTTCATAAAAACCCGCGACGAGGCTCCTGCTCCGAGAACCTGATTCATCACAAGAGCGGGAAAATATTCCGGGCTGTTTCTCGCAAACGCGAGATCCGCAAGCACTATATTTGACTGGGCCGAGGCAGGGCGGTCGACGATCGTCAGCGTGCGCGACGTGCGCGTCGGAGGCTCGTTGAAACGTGGTTCCGTTCGCTCTCTCGCCGGCCACGAGCCGAAGCGATCATTCAGCTCGGCGAGCAAATTGTCTCGCTGAACATCGCCTACGATGACGAGAAGCGCGTTGTTGGGTGCGATGAAGCTTTCCTGAAAGTTAACGAGCATCTTGCGTTCGAGGCGCTCGATGTCTGCGACGGACGGTGCGGCAACGCTATACGGATGATCGCCGTAGATGGTCCGGCCGACTTGCTCGTTGGCCAGAAAGTTTGGCTGCGAGCGTTGAAATTTCAAATTTTCGATTGTGTTACGGCGATACAGATCCAGTTCGCTCTCGGGAAACACCGGTCGAAAAAGTACCTCTTCAACGAGTCGGAGAATATCGGAAGTGTAAATGGAAAGTGCCGACGCCGCCAAAATCGTGAAATCGTCGGATGCACTTACGGTCAAACTCGCGCCGAGGCGTTCGATCGATTCTGCAAGCTGACGGCTCGAATAGTTTTCACTTCCTTCGGTAAGCATCGCGGCCATTGCCGAGGTGATGCCAAGTTGATCGCGCGGCTCGGCTGCGTCACCGGAAAGAAAAGCGAGACGCAAACTTACTAGCGGCAGTCGCGAATCCTCGGACACGACCACTTTCAATTCGTTTGCGAGCCGGCTATAAAACGGCTCCGGAATATTGAACGGTGCTGGGTCGAGCGCCGCGGGCACCTGCTTTCGGTCAACAAACGTCATAAAAAGGCTTAACGGGCCGCCTAGCTTATCCCTTTCCTAGGGGAACGACGTCCAAGAGAGCTCGGTTTTCAGTGTTCAAGTATTCGCCGACGGCGACGCGTATTTGGTCGGGCGTGATCGCCAGCAGATCGTCGAGCTCGGTGTTGATCAATATCGGGTCGCCGTCATACAAAGCGTACTCGGCTATCTGCTGAGCACGGCTCATTGATGACTGCCTCACGCGCAGCGTGTCGTTTATCAATTGATTATGAAGTTTTTGCATTTCATCGGACGACGGGCCCTCGGTTGAGATCCGGTTGATCTCGGTCATTATGATCTCGCGAATCTTGCTCAAATCTTTTTCAGGTTTCGGAATCGCACCGACAAAAATACTTGACGGCCCGCGTCTTTCATCGGTGAATCCGAAAAGCTGTATCACGCTTTCGTCGCCCTTTACCAGCTTCTGATAAAGCCGCGAGCTGTCGCCGTCGTAAAGAAGTTTGCCGGCAAGGAATAACGCATAAAATTCCGGCGTGCGTCGTTGCGGAATCTTCCAGCCGATTAAAAACGCCGGAAACGGTGCAAGCGGATCGGTCCATTCTCGATAATTATTCGCCACCTCTCGCGGCTCCGACACATTGAGCTCCGGCGGACGCGGCTGAGCAGGGATATCACCGAAATACGTTTCGACCAGCTGCTTCGCTTCTTCTTTTTCGAACGCACCCGAGATCACGAGCACGGCGTTGTTCGGTGCGTAGAATATTCGAAAGAATTCCCGCACGTCCTCGACCGTCGCCGCATCCAGATGTTCCATCGATCCGATCGTCGAATGCGAGTTTGCGAAATTCTTGTAAATCATCTCCGCAATCAAATCGAAAATTTGACCGTACGGCTGGTTGTCGTATCTAAGTCGCTTTTCCTCTTTAACGGCTTCTCGCTGGTTGTCAAGATTCTCCTGAGTCACGGCAAGTGAGCACATGCGATCCGATTCAAGCCAGAGGGCAAGCGGTAATTGATTTGCAGGCAGCGTTTCGAAATAATTCGTGCGTTCCGAAGAGGTTGTGCCGTTCATCGTGCCGCCGGCTTTCATTATGTGTTGAAAGTGACCTGCCTTCGCGACGTTTTCGGAACCTTGAAACATCATGTGCTCGAACAAATGTGCAAACCCGGTTCGCCCTTCTTTTTCGTTGCGTGACCCGACATCGTAATAAACCGCAACGGCCACAACGGGCACCGTCGCGTCAAAATTGAATACCACGCGTAAGCCGTTTTTCAGTTGAAACTCTTCGATTTGAAGCGGTTGGAGAGAAAATGTATCCGACATATGTTCTGAAGTTATCAAACCACTTCGTTTAGCAAATTGCAAAATGGAGTTAGGCGAGTTTGTTGGCTTGAATCATTCCTTTCCGGCTGCCGCGATTGCATATAGCGCCGATTTAACTTGAAATGGCCTCAGCATTGGATAGGCCTCAAGAATCAAGGCGACGATCCCCGAAATATGCGGACAGGCGAAGCTGTTTCCTGTGAGCGATCGATATAAATTTCCGGGCCATGCGGTTCGCACGTTAACGCCCGGCGCTGTAAGTTCGATTGTCTCGCCAAAGCGGAAGCCAAAACGAAACGAGTCGGTTTCTTCGCTTTTCGACACGGAAATAAGCGACGAGCAAAACACGGACGGAAAACTCGGCTGCGGTAGATTATTCGCCGCCGCAACGACAACACAGCCTGCCTGGTACGCGCGATCAAGAAGATCATGCAGGGGTGAGAAAAATTGTTGTTTCGTCGTTCCCAGGCTCAGATTGATAACTCGAAACTGCTGATTGATCGCATATTCGAGTCCGGCTAGAAAAGCGATGCCGTCGCCCAGGCCGCCGGGGCCGAGTACTTTGATGCTGTGAAGCTCGGCATCCGGAGCGATGCGAGCGATAATGCCGGCGCACGCCGTACCGTGCCCGGCAGAATCTCCGCTAGAGGATGGGTCGAAAAGAATCCTTTTGTTTTCAGCTCGGGCTTCGACCGAGCTGGCAACGCGACGTGTAAGATCCGAATGTTCAGTGTCGACACCGCTGTCAACAATCGCCACACTGATTCCGCGTCCGGTCCCCGAACGCCAGTTGCTGTCCGGCCGTGCGAGACCTGCGAAATCCGATATATCACTGATTTCGAGTTCGGAAGGTGGGTGCATAAAAAAGGTTAATGAGTCAGGTAAGAGGATTCGTCTTTTTGATCGGCGTAGCGAATCATGGTTTCAAGCATTTCGCGGCAAAGTTGTCGCTCGGCGGCACTACGACTTGCGATATCGCGAATCAGAATGGCGATTTCCATCATCTCGCGATATTCTGCCGACCCTCGAATCTCATTTAGCCATTTGCGCACGAGAACGGTGTCGATCCCTGTGGCAGAAAAGCCGGCTTCGCCAATATCTCTAAACATCTTTGCCGATTCGTATGCGTTCACCAGGGGTGCGATCGCGTCGGCAAAAAGCGCCGCTTTGTCCATTTCCTCAGGCGAAAATGGCTTATAGGGTGGGTCGCCTTTGCGGTTGACGAATTCGAGTACGCCGATCACTTCGTCGTTATGACGAAGCGGTGTGGCGAGCAGAATCTCGGTCGAGTAGCCGGTTTGCCGATCGACTTCTGCGTAAAATGCCTCTTCGCCCGTAGTATCGGAAACCGCCATCGGCTGGCCGCTTGACGCGACAAATCCGGAGACGCCCTTGCCTGCCGGAATCGTGATGTTGCGCAACTGGTCCGCGACCTTACCGATTGCCGATAGAAATCGCAGCTCGCCGTCGCTTCCCTGCCGTACTAAAACGGAGGCGTCTTCCGAGTTCATCTCCGCTGCCAACACGCGCAAAAGATTTTCGATCGACCCCGAAAGTGGCTCGACCAACGCATTTCCCAAGTCGGCAGTTTCGACAATTCGTCGAAGATTTGCTTCCAAATTAGAATTGTCCGCTAGGGGCATACGTACGAATATGAACGAAAGCGGAAAGTTCGGCAAGCGGCTACGCGAATTTCAAACGGTTAACTGGAACACCGGTCGAATTAAGGATTTTATAACGCCAAAGAATTGCGAGTTCGAAGTTTGCCGTGCAGGAAAATACGAGCCGGGGTCAAAGTGTATGCAGTCGCGGATTCGAAGCTGTATCTCTCTATTTATAGTCGCAACGGTGTTGCCCTTAGTGGTGGTCGCGCAACGGCACGTTGTCCAGGTCTCACCTGCCGAGCCGTTCAAGCT
>JBHENZ010000177.1:0-4415 GCA_046261815.1 Pyrinomonadaceae bacterium
AGTACCGCTCGCGGTAGCGAGTGGTTGAATGCAGCATCTCCAAACCCAAAGTTAAACCACCGACTACCGCCGATGGTATCGACGCTCGGCCAATCAGCCAAGCGTACCGAACCTCTAGCGAATCCACCGCTATATTCGGGATTGCTGTCACAGAACGCCCGTCTTCGGTGTTCCTAATTTATAACGCCGCGAAATGCAGCTCAAACACTGAATGAAAAATACTGGAGGCCTTAGAGAATGCGCAGAAGCTCACAATTCAATCTCATCAATTTCACACTAATTATTTTCGTGATTGGCTCGTATGTGCTCGTTGCCCAAAACGCGATCACCGGCGAATGGACGGCGAGCACTAAGGACGAAAAGCCGGATAAAATTCAACTCAGTTTTGACCGCCGCACGGAAAAAGGTGGCCGCAACCAGCACGGCAGCAGTTTTGCGCTTAGCGATCTGCAAGGTTTGACGCGAGAGCAGGCGCAAAATGGTAGAGTCACTTTTCGACTCGTCCGCGAGGCGGGGACAATCGAGTGCGAAGGAACGTTTACAAACGGCCGCGGCGTCGGAACTTTTCGCTTCGTGCCGAACATGGCCTTTGTCGATGCGATGCGGCAGCGAGGCTTCGATTTCGCAAAGGACGAAACGAAAACCCACACATCGAAAACCGACGTCCGTCAACACGAGTCACCGATCGAAGACAAACTTTTCACGGCGGCGATGGTAAATGTAACTACCACGCTCGCCGATGATCTGCGGTCCGCCAATTTCGAGAATCTCGATGTCGGCGATCTTTTTAAGGCGGCGATTTTCAAGATCGACGGAAAGTTTATGGCCGAGATGAAGGCGACCGGGTGGCCAAACATGCGAATGGAGGAATTGGTCAAGGCGCGCATTTTCAAAATCGATGCCAATTACATTCGGCAGGTGCGCGAGATGGGATTCGCCGAATCGGATTTCGAGCAGATGGTAAAGTTTCGCATTTTCAAGGTCACGCCGGAATTTTTGAGCGAGCTAAAATCCCTCGGCTTCGCCGACCTGAACGCCGAGCAGATAGTAAAATTTCGCATCTTCAACATCAGCGGCGACTTTATCCGCCAGGCTCGCGCAGAGGAACCGAATATAACAATTGAGCAGCTTGTGGAAAGGAAAATTGGAATCCGTAGGCGACATTAGTCGAGGCGGCCAACTTCTTTCAAAAGTTGACGGCGGAAGTCGCGATTGCGCCGACCGCCGTTGATAGTTATCAGCTGTCAGTTATCAGCTTTCATCTATCCGCTATTCCGAAAGGGGCAAACTAATCGAACTGTTTTCGAAACTCATCGAACGTCTCGCGGAAACTGTTTAGCTCCGTTTGCAGCCGGTCGACGTTTTGTTCGAGTTGAGCGATTCGGTCGGAGGTTAGCGGCTGCGAAACCGCGACTTGAGCCGAACGCACATCGGCCGCAACTGTTTCGGCACGCACAGGTCCGGCGAGAAGATGCGCGAAGCGTGCTTCTTTTTGCCCGGCCTGTCTTTCGATTTTAGCGACGAGCGGTTCATCGCGCCTCGTCAGTGAATCGAGCGTTTCCTGCACCTCGCCCAAGCCTGAGAAGGTATGCATTCGGCTGGTGCGTTCACGCAGCTCGCCGACGGTCTGGGCCCCGCGCAAAAACAAAACCGCCATTACGGCAACCTCGGCCGGCGATAACTCATAAACGCTTGGCAGCATGTGTTTATACTTCACGGCACGGCTCGTGCTGCCGTAATAAAGATAGACAAGATTGCGTTCGCGTAAACTTTCGACCGCCGCGAGGATGGTGGTCTCGTCGAGATTCATCACCGGATCGCGATTACTCTTCTGATTACACGCGGCGACGAGCCCGTTCATTGTGAGTGGATAATATTCGGGCGTCGTCAGCTGCTTTTCAATCAGGCTGCCGACGACGCGTATTTCGAATTCGGAGAAGAGTTCGGCCATAGAAAATCTGCTTCTGCGATCTAGCGCTTCTTAAAACTTTGCGTTCTCTACGGTAAAAATTTGTTTGCCGAGAAGCGCAAAAAGGGCCGGACGACAAAGTTCGCCGAGGAAAACAAAACCTCGCACAGGATAGTACATTTCGCAAGGTTTGTTGAGCAGTTTACAATTGGCGGTGTGAATATACTGGTTGCACGCCTCCCGGCGGAAATCGATCTCGCGTATTCGCGTCTAGGGACGTCCGCAGTCCTTGGCTGCGACACCGAGACATCGTCATTAAACCCAAAATACGGCAAGCTGTTTTCGATCCAGTTCTCAGACGGCGAATTTAATGTGCTGATTCCGATTAGCGAAGGTATAGACGCAGGACCGTTCATCACGATTCTCAGCGATCCGGCGATAGTCAAAATCTTTCACAACGCAAAGTTCGATACTGAGTTTTTGCGGGAAGGCGGCATCACCGTACAGAACGTTTTCGATACGATGATCGCCGAAAAGGTGCTTACTCGCGGAGCAAACCAATCGGCCTCATTGGCCGAAACGCTTTATCGCTACTTCGCGGTCGATCTGGAAAAATCGCACCGGTCGAAATTCAACAAATCCTGGAACGGAGTGTGGACCGATGAACTGGTCGATTACGCTCTCTCGGATGTCGTGCATCTACCAACGCTGAGGCGTGAGCAGATGGCGTGGATGGAGCGTCTGGGATTGACGGCCGAATTCGAATCGCAAATGCGAAAACTTTATTAAACGCTCACTCACCATCTGTGATATGCCGGGTGGCCTTCCTTGACCGCAACGAAAACTCCGCGGCAGGTATCGCAAACTCTGTCACGGGCAATTAGCTCGGCTTCGACGGTGGCCCGGTCGTCGGTCGAATCCGCAACTCGCGCTTTCAGCGTGATCGCAGCATCCGTCGGCGTCGGCCGCAAAAGCTTGACGTGAAATTCGGCCGTTACAGTGCACGGTGGTTCCGATCTGCCGGTTTTCTTCACCAGGTGATAGGCGGCCGTCCAATTTGAATGACAATCGAGCAGCGCGCCAATGATGCCGCCATTGAGCATGCCGGGAAACGCCTGATGATGCACTTCGGGCGTGAATTCAGCCACAACCTCGTCACCCTGGACGAAGCTGCGGATCCGCAAGCCTTTTTCGTTTAGCGGTCCGCACCCAAAACAAATGCCGTTTGGCGAGAAGGTTTCCTGAAGCGATTTCGCTTTTTCCGTTTTCATATCGAAACGACAGATTATCATGGACGTTGCTCACCCAACGCCTCGACCCATTTCCAGAATGAGTTCTCGTAAACCAGCCAGCCGAAAGTAGTCGGTGCATTGCCTACGGTTTCGAATGTGCCGCTCTCGCATAGCTTGGCCAGCGTCGCCCGCGACGGCGGCGGCACCATGATCTTGTGAACTTTGATGAGGCGATGAATTTCGCTAAGACGCAGGCGAGCGCCTTTGTCGGCATTTAACGAGTGTTTAGTGGTGGGCATATTTCTCCTTGTGTTGAGTTCGTTCAATTCTTTCCAGTTTCGACAATGTATTTCACAAATCAGCAAAGTTCGCGATCTTTCGTAAAAGAGAATAAATTGCTGATCCTGACGTATACGAAGTCACGTCTTTTGTGTAACGATGATCGTGGCCGGGCGATGAGTAAGCGGCGAGCGGAAATAATGAAGACGGCCTCGCCCATCATCGTCCGACCGTTAGACAATAACAAACGTCTGTAACAAACGCAAGTCTTTGTCGCATTCATGAAACGTAAAAAATTCTATGTTCAACGCTACCTCGATATCAAAAGCATTCTCGATCGTAAATATTTTCGAAACGGGCCGGGCCATAGGAAATTTTGCTGCGGTCGCCGTTCTTGATGATGGTGCGGGCGTTTCCTACGGGGTCGGCCAGTTCACGCATCGGTCCGGTTCGCTGGCAGCGGTCGTCGAGAAATCTTTGGCGAGCGGCCTGCAGGTGGGCCGAGGGATCTTTGAAGAGAGAATTGCGATTCTCAACCGACGCGACTCGAAGGCGATCGAATCGCTGGCAGCGGACGAGACATTTAAAAAAGCTCTTGCCGCGGCTGCCGCGACGCGCGAGATGCGTCAGGCGCAATCGTCGGTGACGCTCGAAAAATATCTCGAGCCGGCGATTGCGATTTGCGAGCGACAAGGATTCAAGCTGCCGCTCAGCCTAGCCGTAGTTTTCGATTCGACGACGCACGGCTCCTGCCAAAAAATTGCGGATCGCGTGCGGACGCGCAGCGGCGAGAAATCGTGGGTGACGGAGTACGTGATCTTAAGGCACCGCTGGCTATCTTCGATTCCGCGTTTGAAAAAGACAAATTACCGAACACGCTTTTTTCTCGAACAGATCGCCGCCGGCAACTGGGACCTCGATTTGCCTATTCGCGTAAACGGCACACAGCTGACGGCGGAATCAATTGAAAAGCTCGAACAAAATATTCCCGACAC
>JBHENZ010000178.1:0-3509 GCA_046261815.1 Pyrinomonadaceae bacterium
AATGCCACGCGTTCGCCTGTCAATAGGATATCAGCGTAGCCTTTTAGGGTTGCAAAAACAGTTCCTTCCTCGACCTCGTCGCCGTCTTTGTAAGCTGTATCGATCTCGGGAATTTCTGCATCAAGGTTCAGGAAAACCGCCTCGGCTATGTCGAGCCCGCAAATTACGAGATATTCTTTAGCCAGAAATTTGCCGACACCGTGCGTTTCCGAATCGACGATTGCAGACGTCGTAACATCGCCTCGACCGATGTCCTCGGCAAGATATTGCCCGACCGAAGCCAGCACTTCACTGTTGTTTATCCAGTTCATAATTAGGTTTAAGTATTTGGGGATTTTTCAAAAGTTTGCTCGCTTGAAGCGGGCGGCGGTTGAATCTTGTCCCACGTCCCGCCGTCCCAGGGAGTTCACACGCGCCTACGACACGGACAGATCCCGTAAACCTTTGCTCTTCAACCAAATGACACAACCCCGCAATCCTTTTCTTGATTTTTATTCGCAAGCGTCGTTCTCGTTTGGCTCTAAGATTTACGACGACTGCCCTACGGAACCTGACAAAAGAGGTTTTTCCAAGCCCTCATTTGGCTATTTCAGCGCGGCAATGTTTTGAGACAGTGTTTTAGACTGCTGTTCGATCTCATCCCGACGGTTTCTTAACTCGTCGACCTTTTCCCGCGGCGCTTTTGAAACAAAATTTTCATTTGCCAATTGGCTATCAAGACGTTGTCGCTCGGTTTCGAGCTTTGCTAGCTGATTGTTCAGCCGCTCGCCCTCCTTATCGAAATCGATCAGGCCCTCGAGCGGTACCGCGACTTCTGCGCCGCCGGTCAAAACGGCCTTCGCCGATGCCTTCGGAACACTAAGCGTTTTCGCATACACAATTTCCATGGCTCGGGCAAGTTTTAAAATCTGCGGTTCATTCGACGTAAAAATATCGCGAAGGGTCGCGTCAGATGATATATGAACTACAACTTTTTCGGACGGCTTGATATTCATCTCCGACCGAATATTTCTTATTTTTGAAATCAGTTCGATAACGGATGTCATCTCCGACTCCGCATTTTCGTCTATCAGAGAATCAACACCGCGGGGAAACGCCGTCAGCATAATTGTTGCCTGAGCCGATTGATAGGCCGCGTGATGAAAACTCGAATTTACTCCCGGCAATTTCAGCCATAATTCCTCGGTCAGAAACGGCATAAACGGATGAAGCATTCTTAATGACTGCTCGAGAACGGAAACGATTCGCGTTCGCGATGCCGCCGTGTCGCCGCCCGCTAGACCGGTAATTTCATCCTTCGTGAACTCGATGTACCAATCGCAAAAATCATCCCAAAAAAAATGGTATAAGAGCTGCACGGCTTCGTGGAACTGATAAGTTTCGAGAGCTTTATTAACCTTTTTTGCTGTTTTATTCAGACGCGAAACGATCCAGCGATCAACGAGTTTTTCAGGTTTCGAGATGCTCGATGCATCGACCATCGCCCCTTCCGAATTAAGCAGGGAGAAACGCGTTGCGTTCCATATTTTGTTCGCAAAATTTCGAAACGACTCGACACGTTCATCACGCCAGGCGAAATCGGCGCCGGTCGATGAGCCGGCCAGAGTCATCCTTGTCGCGTCCACCCCGTATTTTTCGAAAACGTCCAAGGGGTCGATTCCGTTGGCTTTGGTTTTCGACATTCGCTGGCCGTTTTTATCAAGGACAGTGCCGTGTATCAACACATCGTCGAATGGGCGCTCGCCCATAAATTTCATCCCGGTCATCACCATCCGCGAGACCCAAAGAAAAATAATGTCACGTCCTGTGATCAGCACATCAGTAGGATAAAACGTTTCGAGATCCGACTCCGCATAGGTACCGCCTGAGGTAGAAGGTGGTTGAAATTGAGCGATTGACGCGTTAATTTTCTTCGGTTGCGTTAAACTGCCTGCTACCCCAGGTGGTACCGACCCCGTCCATCCCAACGTTGAGAAGGGCCAAAGCGCCGAGGAGAACCAAGTGTCAAGCACGTCCTCATCCTGTCGCAAATCGCGCGTTCCCGCTTGTTCAGATGCTTCTTCTTTGGTGCGGGCTACATACGCCTTGCCTTTATCGTCGTACCATGCAGGAATCTGATGACCCCACCAAAGTTGACGCGAAATCGTCCAATCGCGAAGATTCTCAAGCCACGTTGTGTAAACCTTTTTGTGTGGCACTTCGGGATAGAATCGCGGATATCCTTCCCTCTCGATCAGATCGAGTGCTCGGTCGCGAAGCTCGTCCATCTTCACGAACCACTGCTCGGAGAGAAGCGGTTCAATTACGGTCTTACAGCGTTCGCAACAGGGCAAGGTCAAATCGTAATCATCGATTTTTTCGAGCAGGCCCAGCTCTTCGAAACGTTCGATCACCAGCTGTCGCGCGGCGAAACGATCCTTTCCCGCGAAACCATTGCCTGCGGCCGTGTTCATGGTCGCGTCGTTATTCATAACGACGAGCTTTTCGAGGCCATGCCGTTCGCCCATTTCCCAATCGTTCAGGTCATGCGCAGGCGTGACTTTAACGGCGCCGGTGCCAAACTCCGATTCGACAAATTCGTCGGCGATGATTGGAATCCGCCGGTCGGTAAGCGGCAGGTCTATGATTTTTCCGATTAGTTGCTTGTAGCGTTCGTCGTCGGGATTGACCGCGACGGCTGTATCGCCGAGCATTGTTTCCGGCCGCGTGGTCGCGACGGTCACAAAGCTTTTCGAATCGCTGATCGGATACTTCAAAAAATAAAGCTTTCCGTCTTTCGCCTTTTCTTCTTTTACCTCGAGATCGGAGAGGACCGTTTTATCTCGAGGGCACCAATTAACTATGCGCGTTCCACGGTAGATCGAGCCTTCTTCGTAAAGCCGTACAAAAACTTCGCGAACGGCTTTTGATAAACTTTTGTCCATTGTAAACCGCTCGCGGCTCCAATCGACCGACAGACCTTCCCGACGAATTTGTTTTGTGATTTCGCCGCCATATTTATTTTTCCAATCCCAAACTTTCGCAACGAACGCCTCGCGGCCGATATCCTGCGGTGTTTTTCCTTCCTCGCTTTTTAGTTGCCGAGTTACCATAAGCTGCGTGGAGATCCCGGCGTGGTCGACGCCGACGAGAAAAAGCGAGCGGTAGCCGAGCATTCGTTTCCAACGTGTTAGCACATCCATCAATGTGTGCTGCAGAGCGTGACCCATGTGCAGACTTCCCGTCACGTTTGGTGGAGGAATAACTATCGAATATGGCCTGGCTGAACGATCTTCGTTGATCTCGGGCGAAAAAAGGCCGTTCGCTTCCCAGCGTTTATAATGCGTCTCTTCGGCGATTTTCGGATCGAAGACTTTTGCGATTTCCATAGTCGATTCTACTGGATCGAGGCGAATGCCTGCTGCCGCCAAACGCGGGACGAGCGTGCTCCGTAAAACCTAGATTCTAAAACAAAAACAGCCCGTTTTCACCTTATCAAGGAAAACAGGCTGGGTGCTAATGCAAATTCC
>JBHENZ010000179.1:0-4521 GCA_046261815.1 Pyrinomonadaceae bacterium
CCCCGCCGTGAGGACTATTTTGCTTTTCTCCGCGCTCAGGGCCAAGTCTAACAGCAAATCGCCTAGTATACAAACTTTTGCGTCGTTTGTTTAGTGCTCAACCGCTTATTCGGCGTTGGCCGGGATTTGCCCCCGGGGATCACAGAGATACACAGAGAGGTAGCCGTTGCCTTTCTAAGTGTGTCTCTGTGTCCTCTGTGGCTAATCCCTATTTGACCTCGACGGATGCGCCGGCGTCGGTCAGCTTTTTCCTGATTTCTTCGGCTTCGTCCTTCGAAACGCCTTCCTTGAGCGCTTTCGGAGCGCCGTCGACAAGGTCCTTGGCTTCTTTCAGACCGAGCCCCGAAACAACCTCACGAACGACCTTGATGACGCCGATCTTGTTGCCACCGGCCGCCGTCAGGATAACGTCGAACGTATCCTTTTCCTCAGCCGCCGCCGCACCCGCACCATCTCCACCGCCTGCTGGAGCCATCATCATCGGCGCCGCAGCCGCCGCGGCCGAAACGCCAAAAACTTCTTCCAATTCCTTGACCAGTTCCGACGCTTCCAGCAGCGTCATGCCCTTTAAATATTCAACAACTTCGTCTTTTGTAATAGCCATGATCGTCTATCTATCTCCTCGTTTTAGGGTTCTGTCGAATGCCGGAATCCCTGCCGGCCTCTTCTAGTTGCAACGATCGCCGTAATGTACGCCGGCGTTCCGTCATTGTCAGCCGCTAGAACCCATGGGACGAAAAACGGAACAGGGTGCATCTCCTTTTCCATTTCCGTCCGAAGCCGGTGTGGCCTGACAAACCAACTGGCTCGCTTTCCTTGAGTACGGCCTATTTGTTCGAAGTTCGTGCGTTAGTTGGACCGCGTCTTGCGAAATCCCGCTTAAGCGGGAACTCCGAACGTAAAATTCTTACTCCGCCTTTTCCTTAGACCGTGCTTCCTCACCAGAAGACGGTGCTTCGTCAGCCGACGGTGCTACTTCAGCAGCTCCTTCCAGTGCCGAGGCATCCGGCGTTTCAATCTGCGCTTCGGCAGCCGGTGCAGCAGATTCGGTTGCGGTTGCCGAAGTTTCTTCGATCGCCGCGGGTGCCGCCGGCTCGACCGCCCGCGCCGTTTCTTCGGCTGCTTCGGGCGCGGCGGCCTCCGCTTCCGGGGCCTCCCCGCTGCCGCTCGAGTCCGATACCTTGTCGCCAATCTGCTTGATCACGATTGCGAGATCCCGCGGAACCGCATTGATGACGGTGACGAGACGCTGTGCGCCGCTGTTCAGCACCCACATCAGCTTCGAGATCAACTCTTCCTTCGACGGCAGGCTCGCGATCGTTTCCAATTGTTTGAAATCGACGAGCTTTCCGTCGACCACGCCGGATTTGAATTGATATATCGCGGCGTTGTCCTTCATAAACTTGGACACGGTTTTGGAAAGTACAACCGGATCCGAATCGGTCCATGCGATCGCGGTCACGCCCTTCAGCGATTCTGATGCCTGCTCAAATGGCGTGTCCTTAACGGCAATGCGGGCGAGCGTATTCTTGACGACCTGATACTTCGCACCCGCGGAACGAATGCTGTTGCGAAACTCGATATCCTTATTGACTGTCAAGCCGGTAAAGCTGACGATCATCGTGGACTTGGCATTCTGCAGCTGCTCGGTGAGGGCGCCGAGGTCTTTTTGTTTTGTGTCTCTTGATTTCATGATTTTCTTTTTTTGCGGAAGCCCGCACGTAACTAAGGGCGATATGACCAACGTTTCGATTTTCGCCTTTACTTACGTGCGGGCTTCTGCAGGCACCTCACTCGTTAAACATACGCCAATTCGTCGAGCAATACCCCAGGGCTCATCGTGGCAGCGAGATTGATTTTTTTCAGGTAACGGCCCTTTGCGGTGGTGGGCTTTGCCTTTATCACCGCGTTAATCAAAACGCGCGTGTTTTCGGCAAGCTTTCCCCCGTCGAACGAAACCTTGCCAACCGGCGAGTGAATTACGCCTGTTTTATCGACGCGGTATTCGACCTTGCCGGCTTTTGTCTCCTCGATGGCCTTTTTTACGTCCATCGTGACCGTTCCTGTTTTCGGATTGGGCATCAGCCCTCGAGGACCGAGGATTTTACCCAGCTGGCCGACCTTGCCCATCATGTCGGGCGTGGCAACCAACGCATCGAATTCGAGCCAGCCGCCTTTGATCTTTTCGACAATATCGTCGCCGCCGGCCATATCGGCACCGGCATCCTGGGCTTCCTTTATTTTGTCGCCCTGAGTGATAACGACGACCTTTTTGGCCGCTCCGCCCAAGCCATGCGGCAACACGATCGTGCCGCGAACAAGCTGATCAGCCTTTCGCGGGTCGACGCCGAGCCACATTGTCAGTTCGACCGTCTCGTCGAACTTCGCGAAGGCGATTTCCTTCAGCTTCGTCACCGCTTCTTCAAGCGTGTGCTTTTTGCCCGTCTCAATCTTTTCAAGCGCAGCCGTGTACTTCTTTCCGTGTTTTTTCATATAAGTTTAGGTACTAGCGGGAATCTCCCGACTCCCTCCCTGACGAGACCTATGGTACGCATGCGTCCTATATAAGTCTTGTTTTGTTAACCTTCGACGGTCAAACCCATCGACTTCGCCGTTCCTTCGATGGTCCGCATTGCGGAATCGAGGTTCGTCGTGTTCAAATCCTGCAATTTCTTTTCCGCGATCTCGCGAATTTTGTCGCGTGAGATCGTGCCGACTTTTGTCTTATTCGGCGTACCGGAGCCTTTGGGGATTCCGGCGGCCTTGCGGAGCAAATCACCGGCTGGCGGCGTTTTCGTCTCAAACGTAAAAGAGCGATCGGCGTAAACCGTGATTACGACCGGGACCTTCATGTCCGGGTCGTCGTTCTGCGTTTTGGCGTTGAACGCCTTGCAGAACTCCATAATGTTTACGCCGTGCTGGCCGAGGGCGGGCCCGATCGGCGGCGCCGGATTGGCCTTGCCCGCCGGAATCTGCAGCTTGATATAACCTTCTATCTTCTTTGCCATTTTTCGATTAACGATTTTTAGGATTAGCCCCAGAGAACGAAGAATTCCCCCGGAGTTTGCTCAGTGAAAACAATCTTTGTTTCTCTGTGACCTCTGTGCCCGTTTCCTAAAAATGTACTCATTTATTCTTCTTCCGCAAAGGTCACTTTTTCCACATCGAGGAACGCAAGTTCAACAGGTGTCGAGCGGCCGAAAATGGTGACGTTGACTTTGAGCGTCGTCTTTTCTTCGTTTACCTCTTCGACCTTGCCGGTAAAGCTGGCGAACGGGCCGGATCTGATACGAACGACTTCGCCAACCGTGTAGGTAAACTTCGGTTTCGGTTTCTCGGTCGCGACCTCGATGTTATGAACGATCTGATCGACCTCAAGCTGCGTCAGCGGCGTCGGCGCTTTGCCCCCGAGGAAGCCGGTAACTTTGGGCGTGGCCTTGATTACGTGAAAAACGTTGTCCGGAATCTTGCCCCTATCGTCGCACTCGATCTCGACCAGCACGTATCCGGGATAGAACATCCGCTCGGAAACGTATTCCTTGTTGCCACGCTTTTCGATGACCTTTTCCTTCGGGAGCAGAACTTCCGTGATTTGCTCGTTGAGCTCCATATCACGGATGCGTGCCGCGAGCGACTCGACGACCTTGTTCTCATGCCCCGAATAGGTGTGGATAAAATACCACTGCTTCATCATTCAAATATCCTAGAAACCGGCGATCCTGTTGACCAGCCATGTCAGACCCTCGAGCAGATAAGTCCACAGCTGATCGATTAAAAACAAATAAATTGCAAAGAAAATGACCGCTATGATAACGATAATTGTCGTGTTGCGAACATCGTCCGACGATGGAAAAGTGGTGCGGCGAAGCTCGTCGCGCGTTTCTTTTACAAACTCGCCGACGCCTTCCTTCTTTTTTGAACTTTTCTCTAACGTGTCAACCATTTCTGCCACGTTTAATTCTCCTCGTACGACAAACTCTAGTTTGTCTGGATCCCGCATAGGCTGCGTCGACGAGCAAACTTAAGTTTGCTATCCGTTTTGGCAGGGGTACCAGGACTCGAACCCGGACCTAAGGTTTTGGAGACCTCCATGCTAACCATTGACACCATACCCCTGTAATCAATGGAAAACTGAAAGTGGAAAATGAAGAAAATAGAAGAACTATTTTCCATTTTCCATTTTCCTTTTTCCTTTTCCCATTTACTTGTTCTCTTTATGCACCGTATGGCAACGGCAACGGCGGCAAAACTTTTTGAACTCCAACCTTCCGGGCGTGTTTTTCTTGTTCTTGGTCGTCACGTAGTTGCGCTCCTTGCACTCGGTACACTGCAAAATTATGTTGTCTCTTGGCATAATGCTTTCTCATATCCAACAAACTTCAGTTTGTTGCGATGCCCGACAAAACTAAGTTTGTCGTACCTTATTCCACAATATCGCTCACGGTACCCGCGCCGACGGTTCTGCCACCTTCTCTGATGGCGAAGCGGAGGCCTTTTTCCATTGCTATCGGTGCGATCAGG
>JBHENZ010000180.1:0-6492 GCA_046261815.1 Pyrinomonadaceae bacterium
AGTAGGTTGCCAATACTGCTACAGACAAGCACGCGGTAAGTGCTTTCCGAATCCACGGTTTGCTATTCATATCTCTCCTCTTGTATCCCCTAAGATCAATATAATCAAAAATTTCAAGCCACTCAAACTTTTACACGAAAAGAAGGGTGGTGTCAATAAAAACAACTACTTACATGCAAAAAGCAAAACTCTGGTTGACGCCATGCATTTTTAGCTGCTGAGCTGAGAATAGATTCGTATTTATATCACAGTCTGGAAAGGATTTAAAGGGTTTTTTTTGCTTTCTCGCATTTAATTTGATTTCCCGCATTTATTTAGAGGGAAGATTTCGATTTGGAAGCCGTCGGCTGCACAAGCAGCCGATACGCGCCGTTCGCGCGGCCGGAACCGGTTGATTCGACAAGGCCTTTGCCGATATTGCCGATTTTTGCTTTAATTTGAGCGTCCTTCTCAAACAAGTTTCCAAAAATTTCAAAGGGAGAAATCAGCATGCATTTCAGGATCCTCATTTTTCTGACGATATCGGCGTTGATCGCGGCATGTACGAATCCGCCGCAACAGACTGAAAATACCAACGTTAAAGCGGTGGATCCGCAAAAGAAAGTGAAAATCGGGTTCGCAATGGCCACCGTAAAAGAGGAAAGGTGGCAGCGTGACCGTGCCGCATTTGAACAGGCATGTGCGAAGCTTGGCGTCGATTGCGAGATCACGGTCGCGGATAATGATGCGTCTCGGCAGGCGAACGACGTCGATAATTTATTGACTAAAGGCATCGACGTCCTTGTTATTGCTCCGCAAGAGGCAACGCAGGCGGCATCGATGGTAGACAAGGCGAAAACCCAAAACATTTCGGTAATCAGCTACGATCGGCTAATCAATTCGGACAAAATCGATCTTTATATTTCCCATCAGGTTCCGGTGATCGGGCGAAAAATCGCCGAATACGCCCTCGCCAAAGTACCGACCGGCAACTATATAATGGTTTACGGTTCGAGTACGGATAATAACGCGCGGATAATGCAAAAGGAGCAGTTGGCAATTTTGCAGCCGGCGATCGACAGCGGCGCGATAAAGCTCGTCGGCGACCAATTTATAAACGATTGGCGGCCGGAGCTCGCCCTGAATTTTGTTGAAAACGTGTTGACGAAGGAAAACGATAATGTGCAGGCGATCGTTGTATCGAACGACGGAATGGCCGGCGGAGCCATCTCGGCCCTTGCTAAGAAAGGGCTTGCCGGAAAAGTTTTGGTGACCGGCCAGGATGCTCAGATCGATGCATTGCAGCGTGTTGCCGAAGGCATACAATCAATGACCGTTTACAAGCCGATAATTCCGCTTGCCACAGGTGCCGTCGAGGCTGCCATCAAGCTTGCCCGCGGCGAAAAACCGTTCGGCTCGTCCGCGTTCAAGAATGATCAACTTGGCGGCAGGGAAGTTCCGGCGATCTTGCTTGAGGTCACGGTTGTAGATAAGAACAACCTGATGCAGACCGTCATTAAAGACGGCTACGCGACGTTTGAAAACGTTTACAAAAATGTGCCGGAAAGTGAGAGGCCAAAACAATAATAACAAGAATTGAAGGATGACGGATTTTGTATTGGCGGCCGATCTCGGCGGAACGAATTTGCGAATCGCCGCGGTGAAAGGGGATGGCGAGATCGTTGCATTAAGGCGTGCCTCGACGCCGTCAAACGGCGGTTGCTACGATATCGCCGAAGCGATCGCAAAGGCCGGTAAGGCTTGTTCGGATGAATTAGAAGTTTCGATTGAACGGCTCGTGCTCGGCCTTGCTGTTCCGGCCCTTCTTGATTCGCGAAGCGGCATTATTCATCGCGCGCCTAATCTGCCACAGCTCGATGGAAATAATCTTGCCGACGCCGTTGCAAAAAAGCTCGGATGCAAGGTCGTTATCGAAAACGACGCGAATGCAGCTGCGCTTGGCGAACATCGGTTCGGCGCGTCGAAAGGCTGTGCGACGTCCGTTTGCGTAACCCTCGGAACGGGGGTTGGCGGCGGGTTGATCCTCGACGGCGAGCTGTGGCGCGGGATCGACGGCACCGCCGGGGAGTTAGGGCACGTTTGTGTCGAGCCGGAAGGTCTGGGCTGCGGCTGCGGCAGCAAGGGCTGTCTCGAGCAGTATGCGTCGGCAACGGCTGTGGTTGAACGAACCCGCGAAATGGCCGCAACGTTTCCATCAAGTTCGCTTTCAAAAACGCTCAACCAAGATTTTTCCGCGAAGGACGTTTACGAGGCCGGCAAAAACGGCGACGAGCTCGCAATCGAGGTCTTTCGCCAGGCGGGCTATTATCTGGGGACGGTTTTTGCCGCGTTGGTAAATGTACTAAATCCCGAAATAATCGTCATCGGCGGCGGTGCCGCAGCGGGATGGGATTTATTTATTGACGAAGCTCGTGAACAGATAACGAAAAAAGCGTTTCAGCGACCGGCTGATCGGGTTAAAATCGTCCGCGGGACATTAGGCGACTCGGCCGGACTCCTCGGTGCCGCACAAATCGCATTTGCGTCTGCAAAACCCTGATTTAGGCGTGACGAGCAATTTGTTTGCCATTTTGAGCGCGATTCGCTAAACTAACTGTTTGCCGCGATGCGTGATACGTGTCTAGTGGGTCGCAAGCGCCCACTTTTTGTTTTTTTGCGTGCAGTATGGTGCATGAGCACTTGTTGACAAGAGTAAACACGATCGCCGAACGGGCCGCTGAAGCAAACGGCGTCGAACTTGTGCACTGCGAATTGGCGGGTACGAAGCGAAATCTTACGGTTCGCGTCTATATCGATAAGGCTGATGGCGTCACCGTGGACGATTGCTCGAGCGTCTCTCGCGAGATGGAAAAGGTACTGGACGCCGAGGATTTTATTCCCTCGGCATATCTGCTCGAGGTTTCGTCGCCCGGTCTTGAGAGAGGCCTTTTCAAGCTCGACGATTACAAAAAGTTTTCGGGCAAAAAGGCGAAGATAAAAACCTCGGCACCGATTGACGGACAGTCGGTTTTTTCAGGGCTGATCGAAGGCGTCGAGGGTGAAGAGGTCATTTTGAAAGACAAAGCAAAAGGGCAGGTTCGCATCTTATTTTCTTCGATTTCACAGGCAAATCTACGCGTTGATCTAGCGGAAGAATTTAAGCGACGACGAACGTGAAAATTCATTGTTTTGTCTTGGCATAAAGTCGAAATTTATGTTTTTAGTTTGCCTGGCAGCGTTGCAATGCGTATCTGCATAGAGCAAGCGAAGACGAGCAACTATCGGCGAATAAAAAAACATTTTGATATATGGCATCACCGATCGGACAAAGTATTGAGGTTTTGTGCAACGAGCAGGGGCTCGATCGCGAGATGGTTATCGAGGCGATGAAAGACGCCGTCAAGGCCGCCGCCCGCAAGCAGTTCAAGGCACAAGACAAAACCGGGGACAGCATCCAGGTCGAATGGAACATCGAGGATCAGGAAGTCGAGGTGTCGGTGCAGAAAACGGTTGTCGAGGAAGTTGAAAATCCATCGGCTGAATTGTCGCTTTTGGAAGCACAGGAAATGGCGGGCGACGAGATCGAGATCGGCGATATGCTGCAAATTCCACTGCCACGCGAAGAGATGGGCCGGATCGCGGCTCAGACCGCGAAGCAGATTCTCGTGCAAAAGGTTCGCGAGGCGGTACGGGAAAAAGTTTATGACGAATATATCGATCGCAAAGGCGAACTGATCAACGGCACTGTTAAGCGGTTCGAACGCGGCGATATGGTCGTCGACCTCGGAAACAATCTCGAAGCGATCTTGCCGCGCAAAGAGCAGTCCCGCGGTGAGCTTTGGAATCAGGGCGAGCGGACGCGCGTCGTTATCCTCGATGTTTCCAAAGATCAGAAAGGCCCGCAGATCAGAGTTTCACGTGCATCGTCCGAGCTTCTGAAACGCCTGTTTGAAATGGAAGTACCGGAAATTTACGACGGCACGGTTGTTATCAAATCGGCGGTTCGCGAACCCGGTGATCGTGCGAAAATCGCAGTTTCTTCAAATGAGAAGGATGTCGACCCGGTCGGAGCGTGCGTCGGTATGAAAGGGTCGCGGGTTCAGTCGATTATCAAGGAGCTTCGCGGCGAGAAGATCGACATCATCGAGTGGTCCGATGAGCCATCCGTCTTCGCGGCAAATGCCTTGTCGCCGGCCAAAGTTTCACAGGTGCGGATCACCGATATCAATCGCCGCAAGATGGAAGTGATCGTTGGCGAAGATCAACTTAGCCTGGCGATTGGTAAGAAGGGTCAGAACGTCAGATTGGCGACCCGGCTCGTTGGCTGGGACATCGACATTATCAGCGAGGAAGTGCTCAAGAAAGAGATCGCACTGCAGATGGGCCGCATGATGGCCTCGGGCGAAGCGGTTCCGATCACGGCCCTCGAAGGCGTCACCGCGACGCAGGCCGAGCAGTTGTCCGAGAAAGGCATTACGGATGTTGAGGCGCTTGCGGCCGCCTCGGTCGATAACCTTGTCGATTATCTCGACGTGAGTCTCGACGAAGCCGAACAAATTATCCGGTCGGCTGCGGCAATCGTAGAGGCTCGCAATCTCGAGCTGAAGCCGGAATCGGAGGCAGTGGAATCGGGGACTGTAATGACGGAACCGATCGAACCGACGGTGGATGAAGAAGCTGGGGAAGCTGATCAGGCCAAAAAAGACGAAACACCTGCGCCGGATGAAGATATGACGGACGTCCGCATGGCGGATGTCGAAAACTCGAATACGGAGGGCTCAAATGCGGCCGATGAGCTGACATCGAGCGATGAAAAAATGACCGACCAGTAACAGCAGAGAAGAACTGATTTTGGAAACCGCGGAAGGTTTTCGAGCGGAAAAGGCGATTATTGGTATGCCCATTGGAAAGAAAATTCGAATTTACGATCTCGCGCGTGATCTGAAGCAAGATGTTAAGCGCGTGATAGAAGACCTGCGTCGCGAGGGCGCCGATGTAAGCGTGCCGTCTAATTCGGTTAGTCTCGAAATAGCCGAAAAGATAAAGCTGCGCTATTTCCCGAAAACCGAAGTGGCGCCTAAGCGCGGGATCAAGATAATCAAGGCCTCCAAGAAAGAAGCGGCTTCGGAACTGGAGCTCGCCCAACCGGTCGAAGAAGCCGAATCTTCGCTTCCCGCCATTGAGGAGATGCCGCAAGCACCGACCGCACAGGAACAAGTCGAGCCGGCGGCACCCGCAGTCAGCGTTCGGAAAATCCTCAAAAAGAAATTAGAAGCCGCTCCGTCGGCCGAGGCTCCGATCGCAGTACAGCCGGTTGCCGACGAAGCAACGGAAACGATCCAGCCTGCTCGGCCGGCCGAAACGGTTCAACCGGCGACGATTGCCACACCGGCAATCGGGGCGTCGGGTACACAGGTCAAGCGATTGCAATTGAACGCGAGCGCCTTGCAGCAGGGAATCAGGCCCGGCGAGCGAGTTGTGAGCGCCGCGCCGACGCGATCGGGGAAACTGGACCCGTCCGCCGCCGCGCCCGCCCGCGCTCGTGACGATCGCAGCGAATTTCGCGGAACGCCTGGCGAGAAAGCCACGCCGCAGATGAATTATGTGCCGCCGGCCGATAACCGACGGCGTCCGGGCCGTTCTGCGGGGCGTAAAGGCAAAGGCGCTGACGCGCGCGGCGGCCGATTTGCCGAAAGAGACCAGGATTTGCCGCGCCAGCGAACGATTGAAGAGCGCGTGCAGGACCAGCTTGGCCGCCGCGATGACGTAGCTTTGCGTTCGGTCAGACTAACGGACGGTGCGACGGTACGCGAGTTCGCCGAGGCCCTCGGCATTGCTCCGCGCGACATCGTGCAGCTCCTTATCAAGCGCGGAATATTCGCGACCCTCAACCAGCCGATAGGCGACAAAATGGCTAAGGATCTTGGCGTCGATTTTGGTTTCGAGGTCAGCTTTGTACCGTACGAGGAGATGGTGCTCGAGCAGGAGTTCGAAGAACTTATCGCCTCGGATTCGGATGATGTCGAGGTTGCGCGTCCGCCGGTCGTTACTGTCATGGGTCACGTCGATCATGGTAAGACATCGCTGCTCGATGCGATTCGGCAGGCGAATGTCGCCGAGGGTGAGGCGGGCGGAATCACGCAGCACATCGGTGCTTACAGCGTTTTCGTCGATAACCCGGACACTCCGGGCGAGAATCGGCGTGTTGTATTTCTCGATACGCCGGGATACGAAGCGTTTACAATGATGCGTGCCCGCGGGGCGAAGGCGACGGACATCGTAATTCTGGTGGTTGCGGCCGACGACGGCGTGATGCCGCAGACGATAGAGGCCGTCGAGCACTCAAAGGCCGCGGGCGTGCCGATGATCGTCGCGATCAACAAGATCGACAAGCCGGATGCGAATGCCGATAAGGTTAAACAGGGCCTTGCCGGACTCGGCCTCCAGCCGGTCGATTGGGGCGGCGATGTCGAAATGGTGTCGGTTTCTGCAAAGCAAAAACAGAATCTTGAC
>JBHENZ010000181.1:0-4158 GCA_046261815.1 Pyrinomonadaceae bacterium
ATTTTGGCGAATTCGCGCAAAGAGCTCAGGCAAAAGCTGAAGGAATATCGCATTCGGCAGACGGATGCCGTTCTTGCCGATCATGCAGTTTGACCGATCGTAGAAAAATCGGTTGACTCGCGCAGGCAGTACCGGATTAAAATTGTGTGGGGTGCTTGCTCAGCCGCCACCCACGCACCCAGCCCGCCATGAACTCTGCCAAATGCAAAAAATGTGGACTCTCCAACTTCGCCGTCGATCCTGAATGCCGCCGCTGCGGCGCGCCTCTATCCACCAAGCAAGGTTCTAGGCAAGCAAGGCCCAGATTTTCCGTTTTATCGATCCTGATCGTCCCGGCGGTCGCAATCGGCGTTTACTATATTCTCTTTGGAACGCGCGACTCGGTCGCCGACGTGAATTCGCGTGAGGCGAATCGAGTCGGTGTCCAGCCCGCGCAACCGTCTGACGCCGGTTTGTCGCGTTCCGAATACGATCGCCAGCGGGCTCAGCGGGTCGGCAATGCATTGAGCTTGAATCCTGATTTGGAAAAACATACCAACCGAACGAAGGAAACCGAAAAGACGATCGAACACCTTTCCAATTCCTCATCACGATAACCATTCGCAGCCGCTGGTTCGCCAAATCTTCGAGAATCGGGTTAACCTATTGCTTTCGAAAGGTGAGCCGAACCATACTTCCCAATTCAACTATCGGTGTTTTTGGCAGCGGACAGCTGGGACGGATGTTCGCTATCGAGGCGAGGAAAATGGGCTATCGGGTCCATACGTATTCGCCCGACACCGATACGCCGACCGGTCAAGTTGCCGACATTGAGACGGCCGCGGCGTATGAAGATCTCGACGCGGTGCGTCGGTTCGTGTGCAGCGTGGACGTGGTGACTTTCGAATTTGAAAACGTTCCGTCAGCGACCGTGGAGACGGCGGCCGAATTTGTGCCCGTTCATCCGCGGGGCGATATTCTCCACACGACGCAGAACCGCATTCGTGAGAAAACATTTCTTGCAAACAATCGTTTCCCCGTCGCCGAATTTAAACACATAAACAGGCTTGATGACCTACAGTCCGGTATCCGGGAAATCGGGTTGCCGGCGGTTTTGAAGACCGCGGGATTTGGTTACGACGGCAAAGGCCAAGTGAAAATCAGCGAAGCATATGAAATCGAGAGAGCTTTCGCCGCCCTTGCTGGGGCCGACGGCGTTCTGGAAGAATTCGTCGAATTTGAAAAAGAAGTTTCCGTCGTGTGTGCTCGGGCGCAAAACGGCGAATTTGCACATTATGGCGTAATCGAAAACGAGCACGCGAATCATATCCTCGACGTTTCGATGGCTCCGGCGACCGTTTTGGAACGGACGTCTAACGAGGCTATCGAGATCGCCCGCGAAATTGCCGAAAAACTCGACTACGTAGGCACGCTTTGCGTCGAATTTTTCGTGACGAAAGACGAGCGGCTGCTCGTTAACGAACTCGCCCCGCGGCCGCATAATTCCGGTCATCTTACGTTCGACGCCTGCGTCACTTCGCAGTTCGAACAGCAGCTCCGAGCCGTCTGCGAACTGCCGCTCGGCTCAACCGAATTTTACCGCCCGGCCGCAACCGCAAATCTCCTTGGCGACCTTTGGCAACTCGACGAGCCGAACTGGCCCGCCGCTCTCACCGCACCAAACTTAAAACTTCACGTGTACGGCAAGGCAGAGGCCCGCCCAGGTCGTAAGATGGGTCACCTTACCGCGATGGCCGAGAGTTCTCGCATCGCCGCGAGTGCTGTCAGGGACGCCCGAATTCGCATCACGCAACGCTGAGAAACCGAATCATTTGCCCGTGCCGACCGTAACGGATAGACTTTAAGGTTATGGCTGAAAGCCTTGCCTTCACAAAATCTGCCGATAGGGCAGCAATTTATTCGGAAATTATCCCGCAGATCGAATCGCTTGTCGCGACCGAGGGCGACCAAACGGCGAATCTCGCAACTATCGCAGCGGTACTAAACGAGGCGTTCGGATTTTTTTGGGTAGGTTTTTACCTAAAAAAGGCAGATCAGCTCGTCCTCGGGCCATTTCAAGGGCCGCTCGCATGCACGCGGATCGATTTCGATAAGGGCGTATGCGGTGCTGCATACACCGAGCGGCGGACGGTAATCGTGCCTGACGTTGAAAAGTTTCCCGGTCACATCGCATGCAGCTCGGCGTCGCGTTCCGAGATTGTCGTGCCCGTTATACGCGATGGCGAAGTGGTCGCCGTGCTCGACGTCGACAGCGATAAGCTAAACCATTTTTCTGAAGCGGATGCCGAGGGTCTCGAGCACATTGCACGTATTGCCGCGAAAAGTTTTTGAATTTTTTGATTTATGACGTCGATTGAGTATCCGTTCTGGGTTTGGGTTTTATTTTTTGCGGTCGTATTGGTCGCCTTGTTCGTGGATATTGGGATCGTAAATCGCACGGCGCATGTGCCGACGCGGCGCGAAACCTTTATATGGAGCGCGGTTTGGGTTTCGCTTGCTCTCCTGTTTAATGTCTTCGTTTACTGGCAGGTCGGAACTCACTATCAAAACTGGGACCTTGCGCTTTCGCAGGCCAAGCTTTTTTTAACCGGCTATCTGATCGAACTTTCGCTTTCGGTCGACAATCTATTCGTTTTCCTGCTGATCTTTACATTCTTTAAGGTACCGAAAAAGCTTCAGCACCGCGTTTTGTTTTGGGGAATCATGGGCGCGCTGGTTATGCGTATGGTCATGATTTTCGCCGGGGCTGAGCTCGTCGATCGCTTTCACTGGATTATCTATGTGTTCGGGGCGTTTCTGATTTACACAGGCCTGAAGATTTTTCGCAACTCGGACGATAATTTCGAGCCTCACGAAAGCGCGATCGTTCGGCTCACGACCAGATATATACGCATCTCGAAGCATTATGAAGGCGACAGGTTTTTCGTTGTTAAAGACGGTGTGCGGACGGGTACGTTACTGCTCCTAGTCCTGATAACCGTTGAGTTTACAGATCTGATCTTCGCCGTCGATTCGATCCCCGCCATCTTCGGCATCACGACCGATCGCTTTCTCGTTTACACATCGAACATCTTTGCCATCCTTGGTTTGCGTACGTTTTTCTTTTTGCTGGCCGATCTGGCCGACCGCTTTCATTATCTTAAATACGGCCTGGCCTTTATCCTTACTTTTATCGGCATCAAAATGATGTTGCCTTTATTGGCCGGAGGTCTGGTATTATTGACCGGCAGCGATGGCACCTCGGCCTTCGCGGAATTTCTGCGGCGGTATCAAAACCACGAGTTCGAACAGCAGGTGATCAATATTTCGCTGGGCGTCGTGGTGCTCGCGATAGCTTCCGCAATCCTGCTCTCGATCGTATATCCGCGAAAAAGGGAAGATGTAAAAGAGAACATCGACGAAACCGCCGACGAGCTGGGCCAATCCGCATCCGGCGTTTGATGGAAAAGCAGTACAGAAAATTCTACCTCGATTGGTGGCGAATAAGGCGAAGCACCGTGATCGGTCTCGCCGTATTTATCGTGCTCGCCGGGGCTGTGACAGGGTTCGGCTGGTGGGCCTTGCGTTATGACTGGTTTTCCGCCGCAAAGTCGACTGATGAGCCTACAAATTCGGCCCGCATTATCTCGTTCGAAGGCGACGTTCGGATCACCAGGGCCGCCACACGCGAGACTATAGTCGTTACCCGCGAAACGTCCGTCTCGCCCGGCGACACCATTCAGACGCAGGCCGACGGTCGTGCCATCGTTCAGATGGCCGACGGGTCGGTTTATTCGGTAAGGCCGAACAGCACGTTGATTATCCGCGATAGTTCATCAATCTTCGGCGGTAGGTCCGTTCGAGTTTCGCTCGACGACGGGCAACTCAACGTTCGTACCGACCAGCAGCCCGAGAATTCCGAAAACGTCGTCGAGATGCTGAACTCGGAAACGCGGCTCCGCTCACAGACAGATGCGAGCTTTAACGCCGATGCCGCCGCCGGCGACGGCGAAATCAGGATCAGCCGCGGCAGTGTCGAGACGACAATCGGCGGGTCGCGAACGACGCTTTCCGAAAATGAATTCGCTGCCGTCGATAACGGCAAGCTAGGCGCGAAAGAAAAACTACTCGCCGCGCCGAAACCGGCGGCGCCGGCAAATATGGCCCAAATAGCGGATC
>JBHENZ010000182.1:0-2622 GCA_046261815.1 Pyrinomonadaceae bacterium
TCAGGCATGCAAGGCAGCGCTTGCCTAAAAGTCGCTATTCGATTCTCAAAGCTCTCTTCAGGTGAGATCAGCCGTTTTCAAGTTTTCCGGTGATTTTGTCGGTAGGGTCACACCCGTTCCCATCCCGAACACGGAAGTTAAGCCTATTGGAGCCGATGATACTGCAGCTTTCAGTTGTGGGAAAGTAGGAAGTCGCCGGATCTATATTTAAAATAGGGGCCCGCTCGAATTTGAGCCGGCCTTTTTGTTTTTTCCAACCGGACGTAATGAAATAGTGTCTTCGCAAAGGATTTTCGAGGGCACCGGCTTGCAATGGCCGATTAACCGGAGCAAGATTCTGACTTTCGCATAAATCATAGGATGAAGCCCGAGCCAAATGTGTCAGCGGGGCTTTCTCGGTTGCGTACGCGAGATCTCCATAAATGATCACAAGAAGAATTCTAAAGTCGCGATCTGCGCACTTATCTCGTCTGTTCCTTTGGACGCTGCTTCTTGCATGCTTCTGCCATTACGCCATAGGCCAAGACGAATCATCGAGTAGCGTGGAGAGAGCTTCACTCATTGGAAATGAAGTATTGATTGATGTCGACGCGGAAACGCCGGAGACGCAGCGAACTACACTTGGTTTGGGCGGATCGAAATATTCTGCTTCCGGACAATCGTCCACTTCTACAGCGGTGCCCGCACCGATGAAGCCGGAATACAAGGTGGATAGAAATGCTGCTCCCCATCAGTCAACAGCGACGGATAAGTTTCATTGGAAACCCGCATTAATACAGTCTGGGGTTTTTTTGGCTATCCAACATGGTTTTCGGATGACGCAGGAGAAAACGGTCACCCGGCTTGGCGGACCGTTTTTCAAGGATTGGGATGATTCGGTTCGCGGTATTCGCGGCTGGCGGGATGGCGATAGCGCGTTTACGAATTATGTCGCTCATCCCATGCAAGGTGGGCTGACCGGCAGAATATTTGTGAATAATAGCGATCACGCCAAGAGACAGGAATTTGGACTCTCTAAAGGTTATTGGTCTAGTCGCCTCAGGGCCGCTGCCTGGTCGACCGTATGGTCGCTCCAATTCGAGATCGGACCAATCAGTGAAGCGTCGATCGGGAACGTGGGGACCTTTAAGAAAAATGGATATTCGACTGGGGCCTATGTCGACCTTGTTGTCACACCCACGATCGGGACCGGCGTGTTAATCGCCGAGGACGCCGTTGATAAGTATGTTTTGCGAAAATGGCTGGAACGCAAATCCGGGGACAAGGTTACAACAAAGATCAAAATAATGCGCTCGGTGCTCACGCCGACGACGGCTTTCGCAAACATCCTTCGCTGGAAGGTGCCATGGCGCCGCGACACACGGCCGAATTGACCACGTAGGTGCCATGACCGTATTTCTAGACTCTGTTCCCAGGTCTCTGCAATCTGCTGAGGAATCGATTGATTTGAGACATTACGAAGCCACTGATGTTCTGTAAACGTTGTGAAGAAAATGCCGCACCTTATCTGCATTAAAGGACAATGGTTTCGATGAGAAAAGAAGTATAGTCAGAACTACAACCGATCGGCCTCATAATCTTCCTTTCGGTGGTAATTTTCCCATCCGCAAGGTCGTACCAGCGTTTTAAGTTAGCGGCGACGAGCGGCCAAAATTCGGGGCCGGCGGTTTCGATTATTTTTTTGCGGATGCGTCGGATGCCGGAAAACTTCGGTGGCGTCGGCGAGGGCGTTTTGATAAAACTTTTTCGCCGTGTCGTTTCGCACGATCCAGTCGTAGCGTACTTGTCCCACCGAATCGCCTACCAAATTTCACGGTCGGTGACCGGGATGAACCGCCACGGCTAAAAGGGCGGCATTTTCAGACAGCCTCTTTCCTGCAGAAACGACAAGCAACCCGTCAAGACTTATTAGGTCTCTCGAGCACTAACACGCTAATTTATCGGCGGTGCCGCCGGCATGTCGGTTGGTTTAAAACGGGAAAGAAGTTCGTCGCGCATTGCGAGTTCGTAGACGGCTGAGGCGATGACGATGGCGGCCTGTTTGAGATCGTCTTCGACGAGGCGTTCGAACGTATCGAGGTTGGTGTGCCAGGTGTGGCTGCCGTATTCGATCGGTTCGAGTGCGGTGCCGATGCCGGGTAGGCCGGCAGCGTTGAACGAGGTGTGGTCCGAGCCTTCCGTACGGCGGCTTCGTGTACTGATCGCTCCAGCCACTCCCATATCGGCAAATGGCGCGACGATGCCGCGAAGCGCCGCGGCGGTTTGGGGCGGGCCAAAAACGGTAAATCCGCGAATGCGGCCGGTGCCGGTATCGTGATTAATGTATCCGCCGAACTTCGACCACGCGGGCGTCGGGGCTTCGGCCGAGCCAAAATGCTTTTTAACGTATGCGAGCGAGCCGAGAAGGCCCTGCTCCTCGCCGCTCCAAAGCGCAACGCGAATGGTGCGGCGCGGTTTGACGCCGATGGCCTTCAGAATTCTGGCTGCTTCCATCATAACCGCACAGCCGGTCGCGTTGTCGGTCGCGCCGGTAGCGGCGTGCCACGAATCGAGGTGGCCGCCGAGCATCACGACCTCGTCCTTTTTGTCCGACCCTACGATTTCGGCAACGGTGTTGAATGC
>JBHENZ010000183.1:0-5985 GCA_046261815.1 Pyrinomonadaceae bacterium
TTCAAGATGCGACGCATTGATTAGTCAATTTTAGCAAGCTGCAGGACATCCTGCATTCGCGGTTTTAACAGCAGAAAGAAAAAAGTCTCTGTCGCAGCAGACCGCGACGGAGACCGTCTGAAATGAACAACAAAACTACTGACTAGTTGATCGTTTCGGAAACCTGATCTGGCAGCTGCATCGAAGTGAAATTGTCGTTGTCGGTAACGATTAGCGGAAATTCGTCGACGACGACCTCGTCAGCGATCGTTTGCACCCAATAAGTCCCAGCCTGCGGGAAAACGACGTTTACGAAAAAGCTGACGTTATCCGTGAATCCGCCGGCGGCCAGTTCGAGCGGCGTTGGCTGCGAAGTGACGACGAGATTTATCTTGTCAGGCGACAAAATTCGCACCTCGGTCTGGTGGTTGCCTTCGCCGCGAAAATGGTTTATCACGGCGAACTTGATAAGCGAAACGGGCAGCTTCTCCACCATGATGTTCTGGAAAATTCCCATCAGAGAGATCTTGTTCCCCATCTCGATCCGCACATCGTCACACAGCAGTGTATAAATTAATTGTAAATTGCTATCTTGCATTAATCCTATTTCATTGTTCATCGCATCGATTAAACGTTTAATCCGTGTGACATTTCAAATCGTTCACGCAGCTCCGTGCGTCTTAAACCACGCTAGCATTCGTTTCCACGCATCTTCGGCAGCTTCCGTGTTGTAGCTTTCTCGATAATCGGCCAGAAAACCATGTTTCGCATTTGGATATACGATGATCTCGGAGCCGGATTTCCCTTTTTTCAGCTCGTCCTGCATTCGGTTCACTCCGTCTAGCGGTATGCCCGTATCCTGTCCGCCATACAAGCCGAGCACGGGAGCTTTCAGATCTCTTGCGTGATCGATCGGCGTTTTCGGCTGGGCAGTGTTCACGGGCGAATTAGCAGTTGGCACAACGCGCCCATACCATGCGGCACCGGCGTCAAGATTCGGATTGTGAGCCGCGTACAACCAAACGATCCTGCCGCCCCAGCAAAAACCTGTGATCGACAGCCGTTTTGCGTTGCCGCTGTTCTTTGACGCCCACGCGACCGTCGAGTCGAGATCGGACATCGACTGCGTATCGGGGATCCGCGAAAAAATCTGTCGGTTCAATTCACGCGAATCTTTGAGGTTTTTAACGTCGCCTTGTCGGGCGTAGAGTGCCGGTGCGACGGCCATGTATCCAAGCTTGGCGAACCGCCGCGAGATATCCTGAATCCATTCATGAACCCCAAAAATCTCATGCACAACAAGCACGACCGGAAACTTTTTTCCCTTTTTATCCGGCATCGCGCGGTATGCCGGAATCTGGCCATCGGCAACCGGAATTTTAACTTCACCCGTTACGAGCCCAGCCGAATCGGTAGTGATTTTCGTCTGAGCCGCAATCGGCTGCACGGCGGCAGCAAATGTTCCGGCCGCAAAAATCGAGGTAACGAAAAATTCACGCCGGTCGAGAACCGGAGCGTCGCCGTAAGTATTGGTAATGTCTTCCTTCATTTTGCCCCCCGGCGCGAAATTTCCTTGTAATTGATTTTTGCTTTTCCAGTCGTGTGGGTCAAGAGTATAATCGATCTACGGCTTCTAGATTTTGAATTGTATGTAATTAGATAAACGAAACTGGCCATTACGCCAAAACGTCGGCCGAGCTTCAGTCCCAAATCAAAATCCTCAAAGCCAAAATCGGAAAGATGCTGTTGTACGTTCTGATTTGCTTGTCCTTGGCGCTTGCCGGTGTTGCCGGGTTGGAGCTGATGTACTTGTTTTATCTTAACCGCATCGACGAGGAACGTAAAAAACGCATTATCGAACTTGAACGCCAATGTCGCCGCTTGATACGTCGCGTCACCGAGGCTGAACACGAAATCGCCGAGCAACGCCGGCTGATCGAGTCGATTGATCCGGGGTTCGAGGATGAAGTTTGGGCCGATGTGATCGATGAGCGCTAGCGGGCTCTCGTAACTGAAAGGCGGCACCGATGGCTTACTCCGAGGCGCGCGCCTGCCAACCCGTTGAGTACCGGGGGTCGTCTGAATCACAAGACCTTTTGAACTTAATGCGAGTCAGGCAAAAGAATTAACAAAAACAGTCCCTTCAATCAGAAATTCCACTGAGCTCGGCGACAGTCGCCCCCGCTCCGCCGGAAAACTCATCGCCCGATTTAAAGCCTTTTACAAACTCTGTCTCCGTAAGCACGTTACGCACAATTTCACGCTGCACGCCGATTCCCTTGCCGTGAATTATTCGTACCAGGCGAAATCTTTTACGCCGCGCTTCATCCAAATAGGCGATCGTCACGGCACGAACATCTCTGGGATGGAAAGCGTGAAGATCGAGGGTATCGGTAATTTCGATCTCGATTGGTTCTTCAGCTGAATCAACCGTCGAACTATCGGTTTCCATAAATTGCTGATCAACGGTTTCTCGACTGTTGATATTGAGCGATGTCTTCGGGAGGCGTGAGCTTGATTCGGCTGCGGTCGCGGAAAACGACAAAACGCTTGTCATCGGTCTGGCCGCTCGGGTTGCGAAGCTTGACCGTGAATGTCTTATTGTCGCCGGCGCCCTCGATTCGCAGCGGCAAGGTGCCCCAGACGTCGGTGCTCGAACGCCAAACCGTATAGTAGCTCTGATCGTATTTATCGAAGGCGAACACCTGAATGCCGTCAAAATCCGGCTCCACGCCGTCAATCGCCTTAACGTTGTTCGAGCGCGAGAGGACCACCCAATTTCCCGGCGTTGCGATTCGGTCGGTCGAAACGAGCCGGTCGGCGGACTCTGTGTCGAGCCGCTGCCAGGCGACGAATTTCCGATTGTTCGCCTGATAAAAAACAATGTCGCTCGGCACCGACAACTCGACCTGGCGGCCATACAGCCAACCGGCCGGTGCCGGCGAAACGGCGGGGTCGAGCTTGACCAGATACCAAACGTCGTATTTTTCGTCTAGCTTTTGCGCCTCGGTGGCGTCTTTTGCTGCCTCGATATCCTCGTTTCGTGTTGCAGGCCGGCGAATTTGATTTCCCGTTTCATCGTCGGTTTCGCCGGATTCCTGTTTGGGCACGAATTTCCAATCCATGATCTCGAAATTCGAACCGTTTGCGAGCTTGAAGAGCACGCTTTCCGTGGACATATCCGATATCAAACGCAAATTCGATGCGGCCCGCAATTGGCCGGCGGCCTGTGCCTGGCGGTCCTGAAACTCTTCGGCGAGTTTCCGCGATTTGTCGAGCACCTCGCTCGTTATCACATGCTGCGCTTCGACCCACCCCTCGGTCTTTTCGGCATCGCCTGCCCGCACTCTTAACCACCGTACCCTTTCGAATTCGAGCTGGTCGATCACCTCGAGCCGTTCGCCCCGTTTCACTTCAAGGAGATCCGCCGCGACGACCGCGTAAGACGTGCGAATTTGAGCCGTCTTCGAAATCACAACGCCCGTGTCTGTCAACCCGACGGCACTCGTAAAACTGCTGATAGTAGCGTCGAATATCCCGCAGCCTGTCGAGAGCGAAAAAAGAATTATCGCCGCGATTAATATAAAAACTCGTAATCTCATTTGGAATCACCCGCAAGTTTACGCCAGTTATTATAGCCCAATTTGTTAAGCATCGCTTTTTGCCGACGATTCGGCTTTGCCATAGTATTAAGATGCACCCGCGAGCCCGCGCCGCGGGCGGAAATGCCGGCTATTTCAACGTGCGTGCGGTCGATCGGATCCGTTCCTCGTACATATTTTTCGACGATCGGGACAAGTTCCGGATGGTTGAGCATCGCTGCAATTACAACTTCGTTGCCGTCTTTTTGTTCCGTGCCTTTCGCGTGAAGTATCAACCGTACAATGTCAATGGCGGATCGTTTACCGCCCGAGGCATCAAGCATCAACACATCGGTCAGAAAGGCCACTAATATTCCACGAGCGTAAACGCTCGCTCCACCGCCGCGCCAACGTCCGGTCGAGGCCTCGATCAGCGAAACGCGAGGCGTCGTGCCATTATCGATGCTGTAAGCCCGCGAAAGTGTATCAAGGAAATCCTCGAATCGAATGCGGTTCAGCGCAACGGCTAGCTTCAACGATTGATACTGAGCGAAACCCTCGTAAAACCAGTCGTAATTTCCGCGCAAATTAACCGTATTCGGCATCCAGAGATGAAAAATTTCATGCCGGAGCTGTTCGTGAAGCCGCTGCAAAGACTGTGTCCTAAAGGCCATATCGCCCGACAAAATCAAAACATTGCTCCCGCGGGTTTCAGCCTGCCAGACGCCGTGTGACGCACCGCCCGGAAACTTTGCGATGGTAATCTGAGCCTTTGACGGCAGTTCAAAGCCGAGACTCCTTTGGTATTCCGTGAGAATTTCACTCGCCATTTGCGCGGCCTCGTCATCCGTAAAATGCCATTCGCCGCTCAAAACGAGATCGACGTTCACTCTACCGGCAGGCAGAGTGCGGCGGCGGTAAATCGGGCCGATTATAAAGACGGCCTTTTCAACACTCGCGATCTCGAACGTATTATTTCCAACGCGTTTTTCCGCGGTAAATATTTTCCATCCATCCGGGATTCGCAACATTATCTGTCCGGAATTCGTTTCACGCGACTTTCCTGTCTGGGGAAGAATATCGTCGAGCATCAGAGCGCCGCCGTCGCCTGAGAGCCAGGAAGTATGTGCAGCAGCGGCAGTTGTTTTCGGCGGCGAAAGATCGACGCCGTAGCTCCACAAACTGAAATCTTCGTCCGCCAAATACTCGCTATTATTCAGTTTCCTGAATTTAATTTGACGCCCGTCAACTGTTCCAAGAGAAACGTCGGAAATACGGCCGCCGAGATCGCCAGCTCCGGCTACCGCCGTCAAAAAAGATAGATTTCGTTTAGATGCCGCGTTCGAAAACCGTCCTTCAATCCTTGCCTGCACGCCCGGCTCGATTGAAACAATGGCCTCGATTCGCTGCCCAACTGCGTGGATAGAGCTTTGTAAAATAAGGATGACAAGGCCCGCAAAAAGCGGAAATCGCGAGTTTGTTTTTGACATCGAAAACCGTTCGGAACTAAACTGTCTGCTTGCTCGTAAGGTCGTTTTGGGACAAAGTAAAGAATAGGTGATTTATGAGCCTGATCAAAATCGTGGTTTACGCGATAGTTTTCCTCCTGAGCCTTTTGTTTCTCGGACGTTTCTTTTTCTGATTCGGTGGCTCGAAAAGTTTCGAAAACGTCGGCCGGATTTAAACCTGTGCGTTACGGCCGGAAACGGTTTTTTGTCAAAAGATTCGAAAAGCGGCGGTCATCACTGACCGCCTTTTTAATTGTTATCAATAGACTTTTATTTGAATTTGTCGGATGACCGAGCTTAGAAAAATCAGGCGTGCTCTGATCAGCCTTTCGGACAAGACATCGGCCATTGAGTTGGCCAAGTCGCTTACCGAGTTTGGCGTGAGCATCATCTCGACGGGCGGCACTGCAAAAATTTTGCGAAACGCAGAAATCGAAGTAACGGACGTCGCGGAGATCACCGGCTTTCCCGAGATGATGGACGGCCGCGTCAAAACCCTGCATCCGAAAATCCACGGTGCATTTCTTGCCCTTCGCGACAGCAACGAGCACCTCGCGGCGATGCGGCAGCACGACATCGAGCCGATCGACATGGTCGTGGTAAATCTTTACCCGTTCGAAGAAACGATTTCGCGAGAGGCCGTCACGCTTGAAGAAGCAATCGAAAACATCGACGTTGGCGGCCCGGCAATGATTCGTTCAGCCGCCAAAAATTGGCGAGACGTTGCCGTAGTGACCGATCCCGCGCTATATCTTGGCATCATCGAGGAAATGGCGATGACAGGCGGCTCGTTGTCGATCGAAACCCGTCGTCGACTGGCCACGCTCGCATACACCCGAACCGCCAGCTACGATCTTGCAATCTCGTCGTACCTCGCCACACGACTTGCCGAAACGGACCTCGAAATTCTCGAACCG
>JBHENZ010000184.1:0-16214 GCA_046261815.1 Pyrinomonadaceae bacterium
TCGTTGTGCTGATGCGAGACGCGAGCGTTTCTACAGGAAACGGCGATTGGTTCGTTCTGGACCTGGTAAAGAAAAGCGAAAAACCGACGATTCTTGTCCTCAACAAGACCGACAAAATAAAAGAGAAGGCTCAATTGCTGCCGTTGATCGATTTTTACGCGCGAGAATATGATTTTGCCGAGATAATTCCAGTTTCGGCTCTGAAAGGCGACGCCGTCGATATTCTTCTCGCACAAATCGTGAAGAACTTGCCGGAGGGCGAGGCGATCTTCGCCGAGGACGAGCTGACCGATCAGTCCATGCGTACCATCGTGGCTGAAATGGTTCGCGAAAAAATTCTTGCATCGACGGGTGAGGAAATACCGTATGTCACGGCCGTCGTCACCGAAAAATACGATGAAAGTGAGCCCGGCATTACGCGAATCTACTGCGCGATCTATGTTGAACGTCCGTCGCAAAAAGCCATCATCATCGGCCGAGGCGGAACAAAACTAAAAGAGATCGGCACCGACGCGCGGCGGGAAATCGAAAATCTCACCGGCAGCCGAGTTTATCTCCAGCTGTTCGTAAAAGTCGTCGAAGACTGGCGCAACCGCGAACGCGAACTCGACGAAATCGGCGTAACCAGTCAGAACCGGGAGCGGTAGCGACCGGATTCCTCCGATCGTATTAAGAATGGCTGCGGAAGCCCGCAGGTAGAAAGGGCGAAATCCCCGAGCCAGCCATCTACTCAGTCAATGGGCAACACGCCGAAGATCTGGCACGCCATCGATATCACCGTTCCGCCAGATGCTGTCGAAGCGGCCGAATTCGCCCTCAACTCCCTGGACTCATTGGGTAGCGAAATCATTTATTTCCCCGGCGGAAGTCGCGACTCGGTTACCGTTACGGGCTATTTTGAATGTCCACCCACGCGCAAAGAATTGCAAAATGTAATTGACCACGCACTATCGATCTATGAGTGGACCGAAATTGAGAATCTCGAGTTGGCGGGACGAATAATCGAAGATGCCGACTGGCTGCTGGAATGGAAAAAGCATTGGCGGCCGACAAAAGTTGGCCGATTTATCATTGCTCCGCCGTGGGAAACGATTGACGAAACTGAAAAGATCGTTATCCGCATCGAGCCTAACATGGCCTTCGGCACCGGCACGCACGAAACAACGCAGCTCTGCCTGAAGGCAATCGACGAAGACTACCGACCTGGGATGACCTTTTCTGACATCGGCACCGGCACGGGCATCCTGGCCATCGCCGCTGCACGAATAGCCACAGAGAGGACAGAGGACACCGAGGGCAAATCCGAAGATTCGAATACCGACTTTAGCCGAACCAGCCCTTCCTCAGTACCCTCTGTGTCCTCAGTGGCTAAATTTGTCGGCATCGACACCGATCCCGAGGCTGTTAAAATCGCAAAACAAAACGCCACGGCAAACGGCGCTTCCGAGGTTATCGACTTTCGGGTCGGGGAATTGACTCCCGAATTTCAACCTTACGACTTTGTTTGCGCGAATTTGACGCTCGATGTCATTCTGCCGATCCTTCCGCTGTTTCTCGAAAAAGCAAACGACACTCTTGTGCTTTCCGGAATTCTGATCGACCAGGAAAGGATTATTAGCGAAGCTCTCGAACGCGCGAAACAAGTGAAATACACAGTCGAACGTCGAGGCGAATGGCTGGCAGTTATTGTTAAGCGAACGAGCTAGTTGTCCTTTTTTGGCGGGGTCGCCGGCGGAATATCGCCATCGTCGGTGATGGTGATCAGCGGCTGTCGTGGTCTGGATTTTCCGTCGTTGCCTATTGCGTTTCGCAGGACCGGCGGCACACGCGGCGAAGCAATTTGTATCGGACTGAAAGGCTCGGTACGTTTAAGGATCGCCCCGCCCCGGCCGGCGATCCAGATCTCTCGTCCACCGCGATAGACGACAGCTTGCAGTGCGTTTCCGGTTGCGGTTGGCTGCTGTTCCCACGTCTTTCCGCCGTCGTTAGTTAAGAGTACAGTGCCGAGTTCGCCAATTGCCATGGCCTGATCTTTCCCCACCGCGGCAACGGCGAAAAGATTCACACGCATCGGCGACTCCTGATCTTGCCAACTCAAGCCTCCGTCAAGTGTCTTTAAAATCAAGCCGTTGGCACCGACCGTGTAACCCGTTTTGTCGTCATAAAAGCTAAGCGAATAAAGATTCTCGCGGGCGTTTGTCTTGATCGCCGACCATGCTTGCCCACCATCGAGAGTTACGATCACGGTGCCCTTATCGCCTACGGCCACGCCATGCATTTCGCTCAGGAATTTTACATCCTCGAGCCAGGCCCGCGTGCCAGATTCAATTTGTTCCCAGTAAGCACCGGCCGTGGCCGTGCGGAGGATCATCCCGTTTGCTCCGACTGCGTAGCCGAGTTTGTCGGTGATGAAATATACGCCGAGCAAATCTTCGTTCAGGTTTGTTATGCCCTTGCCCCAACTCGCGCCACCGTTAATCGTCCGCAAGACCGTCCCTTTATCGCCGACGGCCCAGCCGCGTTCGGCACTGATAAAATTGACGGCATTAAGATTTAGAGGCGTGTCGGAAAACACAGGCAGCCACACGCGTCCGGCGTCGTTGGTCAGCCAAATCTTTCCGCCCGACCCGACCGCGACACCCAATTCATCATTCAGAAAAACAAGATCGTTCACGTCCTCGCGGCCGCCGGATGAAAGTCGTTGCCAGCTATAACCGCCGTCGTCGGTCCGAACGATCAGCCCGTTTTCGCCTACGGCCCAGCCGGTAAATCGGTCGGCGAAATACATCGACTCGAGTTTCGGACTTGTCCGCAAATTGAACGGCAGCCAGGTCGAACCTCCGTCAGCCGTCAACCAAACCTGCCCGTTCGCATCCGTCAGCCACCCGTTTTTCACATCGGCAAACGATACGGAAAGAAAATCGCCTCGCGAAAAAACGTTCACACGTTGCCAGGTTTCGCCACCGTCATCCGAACGCGCCACGCAGCCCGCGTGGCCTGTAGCGACGAGCGTTTTGGCTGAAAGATAGGCGGCACCCGTCATGCGTGCCTTGCCGCACGAATTGGAAACGCTCCACTTGTCACCGCCGCTTGATGTTGTGAGAATTGTCCCGTTGACGCCGGTCGCTACGGCGTGATTCTCGTCGAGGGCGGAGACGTCGTAAAGATGTTCGTTAGATTCGGATGTTTGCGAAGTCCATGTCGCACCGCCATCGGATGTCTTCAAGATACGGCCATATGTTCCAACCGCCCAGCCGGCCGATTCGTTTTCGCCGGCAAAGGTCACGCCGTACAAATGATCGCGGGCGTTCGTCTTTACAAGTCGCCACAATCCGCCGCCGGTTTCAGTGGTTAAAATCGTACCGCGCGTGCCGACGATCACGGCCCGCCTTTTGTCCTTAACGAAAACGGCCGAGAGCGTCTGGTCGACCGGTGAATTTTGCCGCTGCCATGTAAAGCCGCCGTTCGCCGTGCTCAAGATCGTTCGGTCCGACCCGACGGCAAACCCCGTCTCTTTATTCTTTGCAAAATGGATTGAAAAAAGCGGATTTCCCTGCGGTAGCGGATTCTGCCAAACCCAGCCATGCGACGGCCGCACTTGCGCAAAGTTCGCCAGGCTCGCCGTTAAGAGAAAAGTCAAAGAGACGCACAGGCGCAGAGTCGGTACCACCTGCGGTAGCGGGTGGGGTTTCTCATTCGGTAACCGACGTCTCTTTCGCAGTAATCTCAAATCTCGATAACTCCCAACGACGCCACAAGTTCATTCAGCACTTCCAAATCAACTTTCCCGGCCGCCGCTATTTTCCTCGCCGCTTTGTCCGCCACTTCTTGTATCTCATGCCCGGCGTGGCCCTTCACCCACTGCCATTCGATATCGTGCTTTGATGCTGCTTTATCGAGCTTTGTCCACCATTCGTGATTGGTTTTCTTGCGAAAATTGCCCAGCATCGTCTCGACTACGTACCGCGAATCGGACAGTAAATTCACCCGACACGGCTCCTTCAAATTCTTCAATCCGATCAACGCCGCCGCGATCTCGGCCTGCTGGTTCGTCGCGTTTCCAAGAAATTCGCCAAAAGCCTTCCAATAACCCTTAAACCCCATCACCGCCACCGCCGCAGCACGGGTTTCCCCTTTGCCGTTGCCGAGGCTTGATCCGTCGCAGACGATCGTGACTGTCTTCATAGAGATTGCGGTGCAATTTACAAGTCGTAAATTCTATAAGTACCATTTCGCCCGAAACGCCGGTGAGGACACTTTTGATCGAACGACGCCGACACCAATTCCGACAAGGGCACTGATAACGGCCGCAATCACCATATTGGTAACAAGGCCAGTCCAAATATAGTAACCGCGAAAACAGTGGTCATAGTAGTACCCGAAGGGGAAGCCGTATTCTGTATGCCCCAGTCCAACGCCTGGTCGCTGGATATTCAAGACGAATATCGTGACAACGAAAAATGCGAAGTACGAAGTGAAGAACACAGCCGCAAACAGGTTCGTACCTATTATGTGCTTCATTTTAATCTCCCACCGCCACCACATTGTCTACATACCCCTCAAACGTATCGTCATGCGAAATGACGAACAGCTGATCGAAATGCTTGATCTGGCTGATTTGGATAGCTAAATTCTCGCGGCGTTCGGCGTCCATATTGGTTGTGGGTTCGTCGAAGAAAGCTATGCGTATGTCGGAGAGCTGCTTGAGAAGTGCAAGGCGAACGGCTAATGCCGCGGCCATCTGCTCACCGCCCGATAGGTTGACGAACGGTCGCCAGTAGCCGGCTTCTTCGAGCTCGATGCCGTAATCCTCCGACCATTTAAGCGACTGCTCAGCGTTGCCGCAAATCTCGCGGTAGATCTGGTTTGCCTCGGCCGATACGCGATAAACATAATTTCTCGCCACCAACGGTGCGGCGTCCTTCAAAGTTGCTCGAATAAAATCGGTTGTCTCGAGAACTTTTTCGAGACGATCCTTCTCGGCGTACTCCGTTTGCAATTCTTTTCTTGTCGCTGCCAGTTTCTCGATTTCGGTTTTCAATTCGGCAGCCCGATTCCGTGCGGCTCGTAAATCGCCTTCGACCGCGAATTGTTGCTTCTGTAAATCGAACAAAGCAGCCTTTTCGGCACCGTGCGCGGATGCATCGTAACCCTCTGATGCCAGTTCAAACTCTGCCTTCGCTTTCGCCAGGTTTTCTTCGAGCTCGCTTAGCTCGGAAGTTGCCTTATCAAACGCCGCCTGCAGTGTTGTGACGGAGCCGGCAAGTTCCTCGTTCGCCAAAAAGATGCGGTGTGCGGCCTCAGTCTCATCGCACAAAAGGGACGTTTTCGCGATATCCGCATCCAAATCTTTATAAATCTCCAACTGCTCGACCTTAATTCGGCGATCGCTTTCCAGACGTTCGAGATTGCTCTCGATTTCAGACGTCAGATCGCGCAATTCGAATTGCCTGCGACCCTCGGCTTCGAGAAACTGTATCTTCGTTTTTGGGTTATCTAGACTTTTTAGTTACGCTTCGGCCGTCAGCAATTCGCGACGAGTCGACTCGATACCCTCGACCTCTTTTTCCAGGCCGTTTTTTTCGTCTTTCAGCCGAGTTCCTTCATCCTTCAGTTCCGCCTCGCGCAGTTCGAGGACGGCGAGTCGTCCGGCGGATTTGTCTGCGTCGCGAGATCGTTTGAGGTTGATTCCGAGCGCCGTTCGCTCCGTCTGAAGCGTCGCGATCTGCGTCTTTACTCCACTGAATTGGCTCGAAACAAAACCTTCGAGCGTATCGCCGTTTTTCAAATTCAAACATTTCTGCGACAGGATCGGGCATAATCCGTTTTTTATCTCACGCTGAAATTGCTCGTCACGCTCAAGGGCGGCTTTCAAATTTGCCAGTCGCTGAACGATCTCCGTGTCTCGCGTTTCAAGATCGTTCAGATTACCTGCCGCCACGGCGTTTTCGCGAGCCTCGTTCAACAAGGCAAGATTACTGCGGTAGCTTTCGCGTAAGCGTTCCATCTTTTCGACGATCACCATCAACCGTGCTCTCGCCGCACTGGCCACTGCAAATTCGTTTCGCAATTTCTCGACCACGCTTTCGAGGAGTTCTTGCTCAGCGGCCTGAGGGATCAATGCCTCGACGGCCTTGTGCGCTTTCAGCGAATTTTCAAGACGCTCGCGCACGTTCTTTTGCTCGATCCTGACGGTGGCAATCGCCTTTTCGATATTAGCAAGTTCGCGTGTTAGGCCGTCTCGCACGCCGCGCTCGCGATCAAGCTCTTTACACCGTCCTACAGCCTCCGCATACCTTGCCGCATCCTCGCGAACACTTTCGATTTTCGCCGCCGCCTCGCGTGCTCGGGCGATGTTACTTTTAGCATGGCGCTCGACAACTTCGGCGCGAGCGACCTCGCTGCTGGCCCGATCCCTTGCCTCGCGGGCGGCAAAAGCATTCTTTTCCTTTTCATCAAGCTCGGCAGCGACACGCGTCTTTTCGTCCACCAACGTTGTCAGAGCCGCGAGAGAGGATTCGGCTGAAGCACTTCGCTGCTCGGCTGTTTTATACCCTTGATCAATTAGTTCTGCACGGCCGAGCTCGCCCTCATCACGAGCGATCTTTACATTGACAGTGGCAATTTGTCCCTCGACGAATCTGCTCGTTTGCAGCAATGCTTCGGCACCGTTGCGATATTCTTCAACCTTCAGTAGCTTATCGAAAGCCCTTTTGCGTTCGCCGGCCGGTTCCAGAAAAACGGCGGTGAATGTGCCTTGCGGCACGCCGATGGCGCGGCGGTAAAGCGATTCGAGATCCGTGCCGGCCTCGACGCCGAGGTGCTGCCTCAAGAATCGACCCACATCCTCTTTTTTTTCGGCGAGCCTCAAACCTAAGCTCGGATCATTCACGTAATACCCGGTACCGGTGTCGCGGTAAACCGCATATTTCCGCTCGTCCAAACCGCTGACGAACGTCACGCGAGCCGCGCCTTTTTTTGCACCGCGGCGGACAAGGTCATCTTTTTTGTAATCGAGAACGTCGAACAATGTCCACGCCACGGCTTCGATAAGGGTTGTTTTCCCGGCCCCGTTTTCGCCGGTGATCGCCGTAGATCCGTGTGAGAATTCGAATGCGGAATCGTGGTGGGATTTTATGTTCTCAAGTTCTATCTTGCTGATGTGCATTGGCGTGGGATCCTCGGAAACTTCGGTAAACTCAATGAGGGCGTTAAACTTAATTTTAGTCTAATTCGGTTCAAACCGAAAAACGAATCGACATTATTTATGAGAATAAAAGCGGGCGAAAGCGTGCTTGTCGTTCTGCACAGCCCACGCGAAAAGCTGCTTGGGCTGCTCGAAGAAATCAATGCTGCCGGCGTCTTTGTTCGCGGCATCGATTTAAGCTATTTCGACGACTGGTGCCGTTCGATCGCGACTGGCGAAGTGTACCTGCCCATGAGCGACTACTTTCTTCCGATGTGGCGGGTGGAAAGGCTGATGCGCGACGAGGGAACCGCGGGATCGCTGTCAATGTCCGAGCAATTCGAACAGCGAACCGGCAGATCATTCGGCGAATTTTAAGCAATAGTTCCGACGTTAGGCATGATCAATGCGGCGCACACCGGCATTGATCATGCCTTGCGCACCGCGACGGGTTTTTACGCGTAAACGCGTAACTCTTACTGTTTTCTTATCCCAATGCTTCCGCTGCTCGTTGTGAGGTTGACGGTCGCATCACCGTTGCCGATAGTCCCGACCAAAATTCGTGCCTGCGGTGTGATGTCTTCGGTAAGAACCTTAAGTGGTAATTCCGAATTAAATGTTCCGAGCCCGTAAACCGCCTTTAACATCAGCGATGAGTCGCCGGGAATAAGCATCCGAATCGAGCCGTTCGACGTTTTGAAGTTATATAAGCCTCCGACAAGAAGTTTTCCGTTAAAGAAGACCGAACCCGTTATCGAATTGGCGTCGATCTGTCGATGTTCGACCTTTTGCAGCGAGATTGCGCCGCTTGTGGTTTTCACTCGGAAAAGATCTCCGATCTGGCCGGGATTCACGCCAAACGCAGCGATATTTCCGTTAGTGCTTTCGAGTGCGATCGCACCGCTCGAGTTTTCGACAGCGACATCGCCTTGATAAGCCACGGCTGATATTCCGCCGGTGATGTTCCGAAGAGCAATGCTGCCCTCGACATTTTTTATCGTCACTCGGCGGACCGAATCGATCGTCATCCTGGTCGCATGACCTTCAAGGCGAAAACTTGCTCCGGCGGGCGCGTCGATCTCGACTGATTCGCCGGCGAGACATTCCTGCGTTCGTCCGCCTGCAGAAACCATTCGGGTTATAAAAATCCAATTCGGTTTTCCGGACGTCGGGTCTTTTTCTTGAATCCGAAGATTTGTCCTGGTGCCGTTCTTTACAAAAACGCGTAGCTCATTGCGGCTCCATCCGTTGATTTCCACGCGGCCGTCTAGAACGCACATCTTGACACTAAGGTTTGGATCGACGGCGAGTGATTTTTCGGATGTAACACGTTGGTCCGAGAGAATTCCGTCCGTGCCGGGCGGGAAAACTTTCGGCTGGGGCCTTGGTGCTCTCGGGGGTTTTGGAGGATACGTCTCCTTCACCGGGTCTTGACCGCACACACTTCCCGATGCACCGACAATCAGGCACAGCGAGATTCCGAGTCCAAAAACTTTTCCCCAAATGATCTTCATTCCAAGGTTGTAAGGGCCGAAGGTTATCTCAGGCTGACGAGCAGTTCCTCCCGTTGGGCGACCGAAGTCAGCAGATCGATTTTGTCCTGATAGGCCGAATAAAGAACCTGTTTGGCTGCCTGGTTTCGCGGATTCCTTTTCACCACACCGCGCATCCGCTTGATCGAATCGTCGACAACCGCCATGTCTCGCTCAAATGACATTCGCGAGGCCGGTGTCAACACTTGATCCTTTTGGGATTCTACACTCTCGCCCAAATCGGAGATCGTCCTGATATAGCTTTCTTCGCCGGGCATAAATCGGGCGACCGCGTTTTCCACGCGAACGCCGCCGGACGATGCGGTCGACGGTTTGCGCTCGGTCTTGTAAACCGCATTCGCGACAAGGGATTTTAACTGCGTAGGCGAAAAATTTGTTTCACTGACGGTTTCGGTCGCTTTACGATTTCCACTCATCGGCAAAGCTACATCGTCGCCGGCAGTACGCACAATCGGGGGTGGATTCTGCGCTTGAGGAATTACCGCTCGTCCGCCCACAAGATCGGAGGTCGAATTTTCCCCCGGCATCCAGACCGCAGTCAAAAATCCGACAACGATAAAGATGCCGGCCGCGGCCGCAATGGATGGGCTGGCCAGGCTGAACGACACAAATGTCAAAGCCCGCTGCCAAAACGAGGTGCTCGCCTTCTCGGCCTCAATCGATTCGTTGATCCGCGTCCACAGTCGCTGCGTCGGCACAAGCGTGTTTACCTCGCGATCCAGGGCCGCAAAGACAAACGAGCTTTGCTCGTCGGCGTTCGCCAACGAAAGAGCGCACCTGTCGCACGTTTCCAGGTGACCGCCAATTCTCGCCGACTCCGCCGGAGAGGTCTCCCCGTCCAGAAAAGCCTGGATCAGGCCAATTTCAAGACATTTGCCGTTCATAACGTTTCCTTACCCACCTTGCCGTAAAATCGCATAAATTCTGCTCTCGCCCTCGCTACGTATGTTCCAATGCTCGTTTCGTTCAGCGACAAGCTTTCCGCGATCTCGCGATACGAAAGGCCCTGCTGTTTCAGCAACAGGCAGCTTCTAAGCGGCTCTCGCACCTTGCTGAGCGCCCGGTTCATTTCGCCGACCTCGGTTTTCTGCTCGTAGGCCGTTTCGACCGAAAAAATACTGCTGTTCAACGAATCTTTGACGTAATTCGCCTCGCGCGTGTTTGCCCTTATATTGCCGCGGATAGTGTTCCGAGCGACGTTCAGGGCGACGCGAATCAACCACGGACGCAGCATTTCAAGGTCAGAAATCGAATCCATATGCCGATAGAGGCGAATGAAGACTTCCTGCGTTACGTCTTCGGCCAATCCGGCGTCTTGCACAACGGAACGCGCCGTCCGAAAGACTGTCCGGTGATGAAGCGTAAAAGCCTCCTCAAACTCGATCATCGCTTTCGTCGCGGCGGCCGCCGTTTGTTCGGACATTGAGTCCACAAGCATTTCCGTCGATTTGCCCATTTTTAGCATTGATCAATGCTTTCTGAATTTAATACACCGCTCGCTGCCGGTTTATGACAGCCCTGAGTGCCGGCTCTAAAATACCATGATATTTGAGTTTTGGGTGATCTCCGGCGGGACGTCCGGGATGTCGAACGAAGTAATCAAAAAGATTCTGCCCCAATCGTCAAAATCAATCGCCGCCGAGCCAAATGGGTCAGTAAGCGCTTCATTTTGAACAACATTCGGCTGAACAACTGCGAGACGTTTGAGCTGCTCGAGCAAATGTCTGCCACCGAAACCGAATTCGCCTTCATTGCTGCCGACTACGAGGCGGATTTCAGCCCGCTGGTCGGCAAAATAAGCAAGCAGAGATGCGGCCTTTTCTACAGCTCGCTCGAATCGCTCGGAGAGGATTATCGGCTCCCCTTTTCGTTCGGCCTCGATCATTTCGCGAATCGTTATTGTTTGGTCTGCCTCGGCTACGCGGGTATCGAGAATCACGGTAAACTTAATGTCGTCCTCGGCGGAAAACTCCTTTATTGTCAGCTCGCGGGTGCGGGCCGTCGCCTTCCAATCCACTCGACGCAGGTCGTCATTCGGACGATAATCACGAAGCGAAAGAAGATCCTGCCCGGAACCGCGTTTGGCGGCCGTGATCTTACCCATATCGAGTGACGTTTCGATTATCTCGTCGTCGAGAGGGGCCGCGGTCGGAAAGACGAAGAGTTCCGTCTCTTTAGCCGCCAGCCTGCGACGATGGCGAAAAAAACCGAATGGAAACGTGGTAGAGAGCTCGAAATCCTGAATTAGAAACCGCCCTCGGGTGTCAAAAACATGCGAAGAGCGGCGTTCGGCCGTTCCGCCTCGAGCGATATAAACAAAGTAGTCCAGCGTTCGACGCAGCAGCGGCGGTTTTGCCAGGCGATCGGCGATGAAACGAGGCAGAATCCGATAAAGTTCGTTTGCCGCGATTGAAATTTCGCGTTCCTTTCCTCGGACCTCGGCGATAACCGAATACGAGGGGAAAATTCGCTTGCGGTTTATCAGGCTGACCTGAAAAGGCGTTTCGTCGCCCGCAAAAATCGTTTCAGGAAAACGAAGCTTTACATCGAGTTTTTTTATACAAATTCCGCCAGCAAGAAAACCGACGACAACCGATGCCGCCATAAACGAAAAGACTAGAAAAAGAAGATTATTACCGCTCGTCCACGCCGAGAAACCGACCACCGCCATCAGCCCGAACATAACGATGCCGCCAAGCGTAAGCTCGAACGGCAAATTCAGTTGCGATGCTTCTTTGCCCGCATTCTTTGCGAGCGGGGGGATGACAAATACGATGATGAGAAGGATGAAAACGAGCGATAACCCGCCGACGATTCTGATCATTCTCGCATCGCCCGCTTGCTGCGCGTAGAGCAGCAATAGCGCCAATCCAAGCCCGCCAAAAACAACACTCAAACCAACGACCGCGTTCCGCAAATCGCGAGGCGTAAACAACTCAGCAATTGAGCGCAAATCTGCCATTCCGCAATTCTTTTGACGCTTAGATCGGAACGGCAACATTTTCCAGAATGCTGGCCAATGCGTGCTCGGCTTCTCGTGTTCGATTTCGCAAACCGGCCGCACGCGAATTTACGATAATGCGGTGGGCGAAACAGGGCATTACAAGGCGCTTGATATCGTCGGCGATGCAAAAATCGCGTTTTTCTATCAAGGCAAGTGCCTGGGCGGAACGGAAAAGTGCGAGTGCGCCCCGCGGGCTGTTGCCCAGCTCGAGAGTGTCGATCTTCCGCGTGGCATCGACGATCTGAAGCAGGTAATCGACCAGGGTTTCATCGACCCTCACGGCCGTGACCATCTCCTGCAACTCTGAAATTTCGCTGCGTCCAATAACCGGTTCGACCGATTCCAGCGGATTAGCTTCGACTCGATCACGCAGGATTGTTCTCTCATCCTCGAGGCTCGGATAGCCGATGTGCAGCCGCAGCATAAAGCGGTCGAGCTGCGATTCGGGCAACGGATATGTCCCGTGATGCTCGGCCGGATTTTGCGTGGCGATAACCATAAAAGGCAGCGGAAGACCTCGCGAAATCCCCTCCACTGTTACCTGCTCTTCCGCCATCGCCTCGAGCAAAGCGGACTGCGTTTTCGGTGTAGCGCGGTTGATCTCGTCGGCGAGCACGACGTTCGAAAAAATCGGCCCAGGTCTCCACTCGAAGTCGCCCGTTTGCTGATTGAAGATCGACAAGCCGATCACATCCGACGGCAAAAGATCCGAAGTAAATTGAATACGCTGAATCGAAAGATCAAGCGCACGCGCAAGAGCGCTTGCAAGCGTCGTCTGCTTATGCCCGGAACGTCTTCGATCAATAAATGCCCGCGGGCGAACAAGGCAACAAGGGAAAACTTTACCGTTTCGGATTTGCCCCTGATCACGCGCTCGATGGCTTTTTGCAAATCACCGATCTTGCCCGCAACATCGACGGCCCCAGGCGGCGAAACTCTGACCGCCGATTTTTCGAGTATCCAGTCTCTCATCCAGAATCTTCGATGCCGAACGCTATTGAGCGATCGATATTCTATTTTACAAGATTCTAGATGCGATTAGTAAGAGTTACGGCGTCAGGCCTTATTTTGTGTCTCACGATGCGTGGAAATAGCCTGTTAGTGGAAATAGCCTGTTAATAGATACGTAAAATCACGTTAATAGATACGTAAAATCACGCCGAAACGTACACCTACTACGGGCACCCGCATAAAACGCGAAACTCTTACTTTACCTGTCTTGAATTTCGACCTGAAACGAACTAAAATTCTGAAACTTCCATCCGCCTAATACGTGTCAACACCGGAGGATTCTGCTCCCGAAAACTTATGGACAAACTTATGGACAAATTTAAGTATCGAGTAAAAGATCAACGCGGGTTTAACCTTATCGAGTTGATGATCGTTATCGCGATTATCGGCCTTTTGATCGGCGTGGGCAGTATTGCCTGGGGTGCTATGATTCGTGCCGGAAACGAGAACGCCGCCACGCAAACCCTGGATCGAATACGCACCTTCCAGGTTCAGTATGCGGCGCGAAATCGGGGGAAATTCGGCAGCTTTGACGACCTTATCCGCGCGGGCGGGCTCGATGAAAAATTTGCGGGCGAGCGGCCTGTCGTGAACGGGTATACGTTTACGATAACGCGTGAAGATCCGTCACCTTCCCGGCCGGGTTTTTTTTCGATCACTGCCGATCCACAAGTCGGCGAAGGAATCACCGCGACCGGCACTCGGCATTTTTATACTGATTCTGCCGTGAGCACTATTAAATCAACCGACGAGAATCGAGCTGCAAAGGCTGACGATCCGTCGATTTAAGATTTATCGGCCGACTTAGCTCAGTGGTAGAGCACTCGCTTCACACGCGATAGGCCACAAGTTCGAATCTTGTAGTCGGCACCACAGTCCATCAAAATTCAGTTTGTTGAGCCCCGTCGCCCAAAATGCCCGATCAGGCCGGTCGGGCATTTTAACAACCAGGGTGAACAAACTGAATTTCGTCTCTACATTTGCCAAAAGTCCCGCCCGTTTGAAAAACTCAAATTAGCGGGGCTTTTTATCATGGCCGTTTACGTCGATAAACTCTCGGATTGGGGCTGGAAACACGGCTTGTCGTGCCATCTCATCGCCGATTCGGGGAACGAGCTGATCGAGTTCGCCGTCTCGATCGGCCTCAGGCCCGAATGGTTTCAGCAGAAAAGCTCGCCGCATTTCGATCTAACTGCCGAGGCTCGGCAGGCCGCCGTTATTGCCGGTGCCGTCGAACTTGATAGGCGGGCGTTTGTTACCAAGCTCCGCGAGATCCGAGCGAAGCGGAACGACTGTAATTTCCACATCGCTCGGCAGAAATCCTAGCCGGTTCAACGCAGAAAAACCGGGAACGCTCAAAAGAGAATATGGCTCAATACGCGTTCCCGGCATCCCACGTTTGCTGTCGGGACGTGGAATCTGAAATTGTTATGTTTATATCAGAAAATGGCCAAATGATGAACGCGCGGCAATCCATTTTTTGCCTAGTTTTCAGGAATTTTTTGCCCGGCTTGTCAGTAAATTTTATCGATAGAGTTTTAGAAAAAGAAAAGGCAGCCTTCGATTTCGAACGCTACCTTTTTTCTAATTAATTCCTGCGATTGCTATTCCGCCTTTTTCGCTTCGGGCTTTGCCACTTCGATACGGCTGACTGCCGGCTTCTTGGGCTTCTCGTTGCTTTTGGGCGTCGGAGTAGGCTTTGGCGGCCGGTCACGCGGCTCGACTTTAGGCGGATCCTTCGGGGGACGTTTCTGGTCGTCTTTTTGCGCAAAAACGCTGCCGGCAATCGCACCGGTTACAAAAATAAAAAGTAAAATTTGCCTTAAGAACTTCATCGCGTATTAAATTCCTCCCTCCAAAAACACCGCTTTTAGGGAAAGAGGGAAAGGGCGTCCCTCGTTGATTAAGCAATCCAGATGCCAGAGCCTGGCACTATGACGCTGACGTAATTCATTTCGTTGGAATAATTAAATTGGCCCGCCCGCCCTGTTTACAAATCTTTACGTTTTCCGTTATTGTCACACGAAATCGTAGGTTGCGGCAAAAGATTTCAGTCGATTCGTTGTACGTACCGTGACGAACCTCATCATCAGCCTTATTGACTGAATCTAAAGGCTTTTCTAAACTTTATATCACGGCGAAAGATTTATTCGGCACAATAGTCAGCCTACCAGAAGGCAAGTGGCTGGCCCCTATTATCGTTCGCGAGCGATTCGTGCGAAAAACGGGCGGAGGTCGGATCTTTAATGGTGAGTTCAGGAACGGGCACCGACAGGCTGCGGTCATATTTGGTCATGGCGGCCACCGCAGGCACGATCGCTTTCAATTTTATCGCGGCGACCGGCCGGCTCGGCGGTGGGGTCGACACCGGAGCGATTTCCGACAAATATCCCACCGTGGTCACGCCCGCTGGATATGCCTTCTCCATCTGGACGTTGATTTATGTCGGCCTCGTCGCCTTCAGCATTTACCAGCTTTTGCCGCAGAACCTCGTCAAATTTCGCAACGTTCGCCTCCTATACATCATCAGCTGCGTGCTCAACTGCACGTGGTTGTATTTTTGGCAGGGCGAACAAATCGTGGTCTGCGCAGTGATCTTGCTCGCGCTGGCCGTCGCCTTGTTTTTTATTAATTATCAATTGCAAGGTCACGAATCGACCGCAGAATTCTGGGCGACCAAGGCGCCGTTCGGCATTTACTTTGGCTGGGTAACGGCTGCAACTCTCGTCAATTTTGCCGTGACACTTGTTTATCAACGAGTGCAGCTTTCTCCGTCCGCATGGACAACCCTCGGAGCATCGCTAATCCTCGTCGCCGCATCGCTGGCGGTGCTAATTCGCCTAAAACTCGCTAATTTTCTTTACCCGCTTGCCATCGCCTGGGCACTCACCGCCATAGCGGTAAAGCAAAGCGGAAACACACCGATCGTCGTGGCCTGCGCCGCCGGCGTTATCACATCGCTGATCGCGGCGTTGAGCTTTGTTGTCGGCTTGCCTTCAACGCTGAGCCGAGAACAGTGAGACAATCAATCGCAAGGCTGCGACGAAATACGAAAGGGCCGGTAGGGAGTGTGCCTCTCGTTTAAAAAACCATCTCGCTTAATGAACACCGGCAAAATCTGCATATCTCTATGCTCCGAAACGGCCAGCGACCTTTGCGAAAAAGTTCGCCGCGCCGAAGCGGACGCCGACGTTATCGAAATTCGCTTCGATTGCTTGAACGCGGGCGAGCTAAATGAGGCGATAATCCGACTTCCAAAAACAACTAAGACTTATCTCTTCACTCTCCGCCCGCGCGAACAAGGCGGCAGTCGCGATCTAACCCGCATCGAACGTCTCAAGCTCTGGGAAAAAATTCTCCGGACGCATCGCGACTCGTTTTTTCTCGCTGATAACGAATTAGATATTGGGCACGATCTGCAAATTGACCCAGCACGAATTATTGTTTCACACCACGATTT
>JBHENZ010000185.1:0-6442 GCA_046261815.1 Pyrinomonadaceae bacterium
TCCTCGAACAGTTCGAGCAGGAGCAACAGGTTTTTCACGCCGGCGACCTTGTTGAGGGTAAAGTAGTCGGCGTCTCGGATCATGGCGTGATGGTCGACTTCGGATATAAGTCGGAAGGCATCATCTCGGCTGACGAATTTCCGAACGAGGACGAGCGGCCGGCCGTCGGTGATGCGATCGAGGCGGTCATCAAAGGCATCCACGCGGGTGATTTACCGCCGCAGCTTTCGCGGTCGGACGCCAGATCGAGAAAGGTCTGGAACGACCTCGAAACCGCATATAAAGACGACACGCCGATAACCGGGCGGATCGTCGAAAAAACGAAGGGCGGCTTGCGTGTGGATATCGACGGCGTCGAGGCTTTTTTACCGGGATCGCAAATCGATTCGCGGCCGATTCGGGGGCTCGAAGCGTATGTCGGCCAGGATATCGAGGCGAAAATCATCAAGTTCAGCCGTCGCCGTAAGAACGTGGTTTTGTCCAGAAAAGTTATTACCGATGTCGCAATCAACGAGCAGAAAGCAGAGACGCTCAAGAATTTAGACATCGGCTTTATCATCGAGGGAACGATTAAGAATTTGACCGAGTACGGAGCGTTCGTCGATATCGGCGGCATCGACGGATTGCTGCACGTGACGGATATGTCGTGGGGACGGCTTGCTAACCCGGGCGATATGTTCAAGGTCGGCGAAAACGTTCAGACCAAAGTGCTGAAGCTCGACCGTGAAAGGGAAAAAGTTTCGCTCGGATTTAAGCAGCTGCAGGCCGACCCGTGGTCGACGGTTGTAGAGATTTATCCGACCAACTCGAAAGTCACCGGCAAGGTCTCGTCGGTGACGGAGTACGGAATTTTCGTCGAGCTGTCGCCAGGCGTCGAAGGTTTGGTCCACGTCTCGGAAATCTCGTGGTCGAAGCGCGGGATCAATCCGAGGAAGCAGTTTCATAAGGGCGACGAGGTCGAGGTGCAAGTGCTCGGCGTGGATGCCGAAGAAAAACGAATCAGCCTTGGAATGCGGCAGCTGCAAGACAATCCGTGGGACACGGTTGCCTACCGCTATCCTGTGGGAACGAAGGTGCAGGGAAAAGTTCGGAACCTTACGGACTTTGGCGCGTTTGTCGAAATCGAGGACGGCGTTGACGGGCTGGTGCACGTTTCGGACATCACCTGGGCGAAGAATCTCAGGCATCCGAAAGAGCTGCTGAAAAAAGATCAGGAAGTCGAGGTCGTCGTAACACAGATCGACCCGCGCGGTCAGCGGCTGTCTTTGTCGATGAAGGATCTTACGCCGAGCGCGTGGGAATCGTTTGTTGCGACGCATAAGCCTGGCGATGTCGTTCGCGGAAAAATATCGAGGTTTACGAGCTTTGGTGTTTTTGTCGAGCTTGGCGAGGGCCTCGAAGGCTTGTGCCACATCTCGGAGCTTTCCGATGAGCGCGTCGAGCGTGCCGAAGACGTCGTGAAGATGAGCGACGAATACGATTTCAAGATTCTGCGTATCGAGAATGCAGATCAGAAAATCGGTCTTTCGAAACGCGCGGTCGGCAGAGTGGAAGAGCCAGCGGCCGATTCGAGGGTTTACTCGACCGAAGCAAAGGGCGGCATGGCCAGCCTCGGCGAACTAGCGAACGTGGCGCGCGGCGGGGCGGGCGAGCAGCCGGCCGAGACGGGCGGCGTTAAGGAAACTAAAGAAGCAAAGGCCGAACGTAAAGCACGGGCACGACGCGAATACGAAGAATCGCTTGCCGCGGCTAAGGATGCACCGGCGGACGTGCCGGCCGAAGAGTCGGCTGCTGAAGATGCAGGTGAAAATGCGGGTGATTCGGCCGAGAGCGAAGCACCGGCGGTAGAGACGGATTCGCAGCCAGCACCCGAAAGCAATGCGGAAGGGGCAGGTGAGGCCGAGCAGCCGACGACAACCGAAGGCGATACGCCTCCGGTTGAGACAGTCGAGGAAACGACAAAGGAAGAAACCGAACAGCAGACAGCGTAGTTGCGATTTGTGATTGCGGATTTGGGATTGATTAAGGGTTCATTCATTCTCCGGCTTCTCAAAATTTCAAATCCGCGAATCAAGGGAGACGACGATGACGAAGGCGGATCTGGTTGAAAGGGTGGCTCGCGAGGCGGACATGACAAAGAAGGACGCCGAACAGCTGGTCGAGATTATTTTTGACAGCATTATCGAGACGCTCAACCGCGGGGAAAAAATCGAGCTTCGCGGCTTCGGCAGTTTCCGCGTTCGCGAACGCAATTCGCGGAAAGGCCGCAACCCCAAAACCGGAGCAGGGGTCGACATACCGGCAAAGCGGGTCGCTTATTTCAAGCCTGGGAAGGAATTGAAGGAGCTGATAAACGAGGGTCAGGAAGCTGTGACGACTTGAACGTAAATCTAAACTTAATAAAAAGGCCGGGTCGATTAAGGTCACCCGGCCTTTTCTCTTTTCAATTTTCGAAAATCGAGTAATATAGCGGGCGTATGCAATTTATCGGACAAATGTCTTGCGGTCGCTGGGTTGTGATTTTCTTCGCCCTTCTTGCGGGGTCGTGTGTCGAGAAAACTATCCGCACGGGTGCACCGCCGGCAAGGCCGGCATCGACGCCGCCCATGCGGATCGAAGCGAACATTCGCCTCGACGATTTTTTGAACCTGTGTAGCTTTCTGCCCGATGAAGGCGACCAGCGAAGCGAATCAACCGGCGAAGTAAAAATCATGCTTGCCGACACCAAGAAGCGCCAAGTCCCTTCCGCGGTCAACGCCGGCTGTACGCCAGGTGGGACATTTGTCTTTAAGGGAGAGGAATTGCGGCTGGAGAAAGCGACGAGGTGACGCCACGCATGAGCATTTCGCGATTAACGTACGTTCCGCATTCTTTATCTACTCGGCTCGTTTCGCATTCGATTTGCCGCGATCCGTCGAAAGCGTAAGAGCTTCGTCTTCGATTTCGCCGCCCGGCGAGATGGGGATGTCGGCGGGATTTGCATAACGTAGGCCGCGTTCTTCGCTGTCGTGATATGCGTCGCCGGTTGCGGCGGCGGTTTCGGATTCGGCGATTTTGAATTGACCGGATGCCGGCGGAGTGTAGCCGGGATAGTCGACGCGTGAGTGGTAAATCGCAACGAGCGAGCGGATCATCGATTCGCGAATTTGGGTGAGCTCGCGCAATGTGAGGTCGCATTCGTTTAGTTGGTCGTCGGCCACAATGGCATCGACGATCTTGGTTACAATGAAGCGGATGTTTCCGGACGTCGGCTCGGCCAAGCTGCGTGCGCCAGCCTCGCAAGAATCGGCGATCATCATTATCGCCGCTTCGCGAAATTGCGGTTTCGGACCTGGATAGCGAAATTCGTTTTCGGAAATTTCTTCATCGGAACGCGCCTGATCCTGGGCCCGTTTCAAAAAATAATGCAGCGTGCGTGTGCCGTGGTGCTGCGGAATAAAATCGATTATCCGCTGCGGCAAGCCGAGCTCGCGACCAAGCTTTATACCGTAGGTGACGTGAGCGATGATTATCTTCGCGCTTTGCGCAGGCCGCAAATTGTCGTGCGGATTCTTTGCGAGCTGATTTTCGACAAAATGCTCGGGCGCCGCGGTCTTTCCGATATCGTGATAAAGCGATCCTATTCGGGTCAAAAGCGTATTGCCGCCGATTACGCGGCACGCTTCTTCGGCAAGCTGGCCGACGGCGTGCGAGTGCTGGTTCGTTCCGGGCGCGCGTAAGGCAAGCTGGCCAAGGGCGGGCAAATCGGCATTCGACAGCTCGAGCAGTTTCACATCGGTCAATACGCCGAACATCGATTCGCAAATCGGCAGAAAAACGGCCGTGACTGCCGCGGTGATCAAACCGCTCGCGAGCCCGCAGGCGACGGCGAGCAAAATGGTGTTAAGGATAAACGGCTGCTGGGTGTAAGCGATTAGCGCAACCGCCATCACGGCACTCGCAACTCCGACAAGCGCGCCGGCTATCGTGACGGTCGAACGGCTGCGATAACGGCCTATACCGTACGCCGCGACCGACGAAGAGATAATCGCATAAACAGCAAACTCAAGCCCGCGTGGAGCGAGAAAGCCCGCGAGAACGGCGCCGAAAATGCCCGTGAATAATGCCATGCGGCGATCCGCGAGCAAGGCCATCAACAGGCTGCCGAATGCGAACGGCACACCGAATGACCACAGCGTCGGGTCGCTCAAGGGCGCCTTTACGTTTTGCGACGCGGTAAAATCCGCGAGGCGGAAAAAGAGTGCCACCAGCGCCGTGTGAATTACGACGATAAAGCCGAATAGGGCGAAAGTTTTTTGCTGGCTAAGAGCGAGGCGCTGAACGAGGCCGCGATGCTCGATAAATTTCCATCCGGCCCAATACAAGGCGGTGATCAACACGAGCAAACCGAAAAAGCGGTTTACCTGTCTGGTCGAGACCGTGTAGCTGCGAAGTGCGGCAAGCTGGGACATCATCTGCGGCGTGACGACATTGCCTTCCTCGGCGATTTTTTGACTTCGTTTAAGCGTGACCGTAACCGGCTCGATTTCGGCCGCTCGGCCGCGACGTGCTTCCTCGGTGGCGGATTGGTCGTATACGACGCTCGGTTGAATAAGCGGTGCCACGGCGTCGTAAAAACCAGCTGCCTCGCCCGGCGAAAGGCTGCGAATCTGCGCGAGCCCGATACGCAAATTTTCGCGCGCCGCGCTCAATTTGGTCATCGTCATCGCCGGCTTCTGTGCCACTCGGGAATCGGTCGGCCGCTGTCGGTCGGTAATGGAAATCTCCTGCTGCAGAAAAGGTTCGTCCTGATCGCCGTAGATGTCGCCCGATGCGTTTTCGCGCAGCACGCGGGCGACGGCGTCGAGCTCGTTGCCGCTAAAACGGCGAATGGAAAAAACGTCTGCGAATCCACTGGAAGTTGGATCCGATTTCAAGTTTGAATTGCCTCGGTTTGCATTCGCAGGCGGCGACTGCCTTTCGAGCTTGTCCCACCCGAGACGAAAACTTTGAACCGCTTCTTCAGCCCGGCGCGGCTCGGAGGAAAAGGTCGGCCTGACAGATCTTGTTGCCGCCTGGCGATTGCGTTCGGTTTGTTCGTCGTCGACAAAGTAGATATCCGCCGGCACGACTATCGTTTCGCGGACGACATCGCCGATGCGATACGGCGAATCGCCAGCCGAGCGCCAAAGCGGGTTGTTGAGAATCAGCGTGGTAACAAAACAGAGCGCGGCAAAACCCATCCAAAACCGCTGATCCGCCGTCAGCGATTCGTATGGCCGGCGAATCCTATCCCACAAGACAAGCCGCCAACGTGTGATCGGAGACTGCAAATCTTTAATGCGTTTACTCATTCTTTGCCGCCGATTTATTTGTGATTTTGCCTGTATCTTTCACGACGATTAGCGACTGAAAAAGGTAAAAGGAAGAATAAATAAAGAGATTAAATCCGCGATCCCCTTCTTTTCGGGTTTCCGACTTGTTCCGAAACTGAATAATAGGCCGAGCTGATGATTAGTCTTAAAATAGTTCATTCCTGCCACCAATTGATCGGGATCAGCTGGCTGATAGCCTTCATCGTCATAATTAAGCCGCGCCGAAGCCGCGCGAATTCTTATAACTTCCGTCTCCATGAAGTGTTGATGGATTTTTTGATGGAGCCATCAAGATATTAATTGAATTCATCGCTTCATTTTGTTTAATACAAATTTCCCTCGCGTTTCCTACCGGTATAATCGACGTAAACAACCTTCAATTCTGTATAAAAATCGAGTGCCGTTGAGCCCTGCTCGCGGGCCCCGATGCCGGTAGCTTTGATACCGCCAAAGGGAATGTGCGCCTCGCCGCCGGTGGTTGGGGAATTGATGTGCGTGATGCCGGTTTCGGTCTCATCGACAAAGCGGAAGATGTTGTTTGCGTTAATTGTAAATATAGATGATGAGAGACCGTATTCGCTGTCATTCGCGACTCGCATCGCTTCGTCAAAATTCTGCACGCGCAGCACCGCCAAAACGGGGCCGAAAATTTCTTCGCGGGCGATGCGCATCTCAGGTGTAACGCGGTCGAACACCGTCGGCTCGACAAAATAACCATGTTCGAAGCCGTTGCCGCTCGCGCGTCGGCCGCCACAGATCAATTCGGCGCCGTCCTCGCGGCCAATGTTAATGTAGTCGAGTACGGTCTTGAATTGATTTTCGTCGACAGAAGGTCCGATATCGGTGCCGTCTTTGCCGCCGTCCCCAAGTTTGAATTGACGGGCGCGGTCGACGATTCGTTCTACAAATTCATCCGCGATTTTGTCGACCACGATTGCGCGGCTCGTCGCCGTGCACCGTTGGCCGGTCGAGCCGAATGCTCCCTGTGCCGTCGATTCGATCGCCAAATCCAGATCGCAATCTTCAAGCACGATGACTGGATTCTTGCCACCCATCTCCGCCTGAACCTTGACGCCGCGACGAGCGGC
>JBHENZ010000186.1:0-4347 GCA_046261815.1 Pyrinomonadaceae bacterium
GTCTCGGGGGTTACGAGTTCGGCAAAGTCGAAGTTACTTATCGAAGTGTTATCAACGAACAGTTCTCGGCGGCGGTGAAAATCTTCGTATATTTTATCGTAAGTCGCGAAAAGCCGATCGGTTGATTGCTCGCGGGTATTCGCCCTTGCGGTTGCGACGGCATTTTCGACTTTGCGATTGCGAAGCGCTTCATCGGAAACGATCGCGATAACCGCATTGGCGAATTGCTCGCCAGTCGGTTTGACGAGCCATGCGTTATCGTTTGTAGCGTATGATAAAATTCCGCCCGAATTGGGGGCCACGGTTGGCACGCCGGATGCCATAGCTTCGAGCGGCGCTATTCCGAACGGCTCCCTTGGATTCGGGTGCACAAATACGTCGGCGTTAGCGTAATAATCCGCAAGCGTTTCTTTTTCGAGATGACCGAGCTGAACGACTCTGCCCGAGGCTCGTTTTTCACTCTGTGTGTTTAACCAATCGCTCCGAGGTCCCGCACCGGCAATCAGAAGTCGAAAATCAAACTTTGTTTCCCGCGAAAGAATCGTCATCATGTCGACAAGCAGTCCGATGTTTTTCTCCGGTGAGATGCGGCCGGCATACAGCAGGACAGTTGCGTCCTGAGGAATCTGGGCACGCTCGCGCATCGCTCGCGCCACGCCAGGCGCCTGTCGAACGGGCGTAAAAAGCACCGAATCGACGCCGCGCGGGCACACGAAAATCCGCTCCTCAATCGGAACTCGCGGCGATTTTAGGTGTCGCCACGCGGCATTCAGGAATTGTTTAGAACGACGCGGATTATTGGCAGGGCGAACCGAGGCAAAAAACTCCTCAGCGGTGTAAACCGAGTTTGCAATGTGATAATCAAAGCTTGGGAAATTGTAATTTCCCATCATACGCCGGGCCAGCCATCTTCCTATTAGGCCGCCGATTAGAAACGACTCGATATTGTCGTCCATCCGCTCGCATGAAAAATGGACGACGATTGGTCGGCCGAGCTTCTTGAAATTATTCGTACGAATCATCGCACCTAGCAGGCTCAACGTGTATTTGTCGGTCACCTCGATTAGATCGGGGTTTTCTTCGAGCAGAATGCGCCTGATTATCGAGTCCGACTTCGTATACTGCCAAGGCATTATTATTCGATACCGCTTGTCGAAAAGGGGCGAATGCCTGGCCGGCACATAGTAGATTCTTGCAAACTCGTTCACATCCTCGATCGCTTCATTTTCACCCGGAACGATCAGCCGCACGGGACGCTTATGCCTTTCAGCGGCGGCCAGCAAATTGTTAAACGAAGTGCTGATCCCGCCCGAGTTCTTGTGATAATAATTGGTGATGTGAACCGATTTCATTGAGAAGCGTATGCTATATTCGATGCAAACTAAGTGTGAGAACGAGGTCGGAGATGAACAATAGAATTATCGAGTTATCATTGGCGGCGATTCTTTTTCTCGCAGCGTATCGGACGTTCGATTCGAGCGACGCGACGTATCTCACAATTTCGATGATCCTCGGTCTAAGCGGCGTTCATATGCTATTCAAAAGTTCTGAGTCGCCCTCCCGCCGACGCCTCGGCCGATCTTGCCTGCGTCTCGGAGCGGTTATGTCGATATTCCTGCTCGTCAAAATTTTGATATTCGGCTGAAATCAAGCGTCGTGCTCGGCCAATCCAGAGGAGCTTGCAATTTTTTTCTCATCATCATTTTTCGTTTTCCGCGATTTTTTCCACCACCAGATCAACGGATAAAACATAAATTCGCCGACGATTTTGGGCATACGTGCCAAATCTCTTGCGAGGGATTGCGCGCGGGCGTCTTTGACAAGGAGCGCATTGCGGCGCATGGCGAATAGATTGAAGATAGCTGAGACGACCGAGAACGATATCGAGATAATTATCGCCTTGCCTTTATTGATGTCGCCGTTCAGGGTGTGCAATGTGAACTCGATCATGTGGCTGAAGGCGGGCAGCATTATCATCACGCACAAGGTGGCGAGCCAGACAGGCGTCGCGCGGTGAAACGATTGGACGAGCGACCCGCTCGCACCCGAAACGACAAGGCGAAAAAGGAACTCGATCGACATTGCCCCGAGGGCGGCACGCCAACCGGCCTTCAGGTGCGTGAAAAGATATATCAAACTGCGTATAAGGCCGCTCATCACGGCCGACTTCCAGTTCCATCGCCAGACGAGCATCTCCATCGGATGGCGAACAAGATAGCGAAACACATCCAGCACGCGATGCGGCGTGGGCGAGTTCTCAATCGTTTCCGCGATTCCATCGTGTCGTTCGACAAACTGCGAGGCACCGCAGTGAGAGCAAACGACGGCGACGGTTTGCAGGGTTGTTTCCAACGCTCGACCGCAAACCGCGCATTCGACTTGAGAAGGTACTGCCATCAAAATCGATCGTTAAGCGGCCGCCGCGCCAGCCTTCCGCTCGGCAGCTAGTCGAATCACATCCTCGTACGCCTCGTAAACGCCGTCAAAAACAGCGTCCCACGAGCGCGATAACGTAACGTTTCGTGCCGCGATTTTCATTCGCGCGAGTTTTTCGGGATTGTCCATCAGCTCTAGCGTAAATTTCACAAAATCGGCAAGGTTTTTTGCGATGAAACCGGTTTCATTATGCCGAATAATGAATTTCGGTCCGCCCTGATCTGTGACGATAGCAGCGACACCCGAGGCATGGGCTTCCTGAGCAACATTTCCGAACGCGTCCGTCTCTGAGGGGAACACGAAAACGTCCATGTTAGCATACGCCTCGGACAATTCATCGCCTGCAAGGAAACCTGTGAAGTCGGCATTTATTAGATGTTTCTCCAGATATTCTCGCTCGTTTCCCTCGCCGACGATGAGAAGCCTGAAATTGGTTTTGCCGGCTTTTATCAATTCTTTTTCCAAATCGATCAGAAGCCTCACGTTCTTCTCCGCCCGCAGACGGCCGACGAATCCGAGACGAAAGATGCCGTCATTTAGAGTGCGCCGTTCGGGCGAGAATTTTTCCGCATCGACACCGCGTACCATCAGCTTCGCCACGCGGCCCGTGTCCCTCTCAAGCCGATCGACAAGCTCCTGATTCGGCGCGAGCACGACCTTTGGCATCTTGTAATAAAGCATCGCACCGTCCATTATCTTTCGCTCGACGAAACCTGTCATTTTCGAAACGGCTGAATCGCTCATAAACCTGAAAATTCTTGTCAGGCGCCGCGCGGCAAATTCGTGAATGTTCGTGTGCCACGAGCCGAGCAGGGGAAGCTGCAGTTTCCATGCGAGATAGGCGCCGATAATACTAACGTCGTTGAGGCCGGTGATGTGCATCGCGTCCGGCCGAAACTCAACCAGTTTTCGGAGAACGCGGTTTGTGTGCCGCTGAAACAGAGGGTCGTAGGCGAGGTCTTCATCCATCGCGAACGCGACGGGCGAACGGTTTAAGCAAACATACGAAATGCTGCCGTCAGCATATTCCTCGGTCTTCTTCCCGGCGTGGATACATAAAAACGGATAGCCGCGATCTTTGGCGTAGTTGACCAGGCGCCTGCTTGTCATCGCGACGCCGTTGATCTCCAGAAACGAGTCGGGGAAATAGGCAACGCGTGGTGCTTCGTTCACAAAATTATAAATGGCGGGCTGAAAACGACTAGCCCGCCGTCAAATACGATAAAAAACAATAATTGCGAAAAATTACGAGGTAGACTCCTGCGGCATTCCCGTCAGTATCTCATCGCGCGTCAAGATATCGAATCTGGTGTTCGCGACGTCGCGCGGCACGCGGTCCTTCTTCTTTCGAACGACGCGGAAAATAGGTCTTACGCCTGGACTGCCAAGCACGCCCAGCGTCCATATCGACCAGCGAAGCCAGGTCGGCCCGCCACGTAGCCAATGCGCTGACAATGGCCTTAAGCCGTGCCCGTCGCCGATATCGAAGTAAATACGATCAAACCATTTTTGCCTACCCTCGATGAAATCCGGATAATGCCTCAGTATTTCGGAGAACGACTGCAGCTGTCTCGAATGCAGCGGTTGCGCGTATTCGGGCATCAGAACAACCTCGCTGCGCTTCTGCATGCGAATCTCGTCCGCAAATTCCTCGAACGATTCGGCATTGGTCAGATTTATAAGGGTATTCGCCTTACAGCCGTGTCGGTCGCCGCCGGTCGCAATCGGAATTCCCAGTGCTTCGGCCATTTCGAGGACTGCTTTATTTTCCGACCAGGAGCGAAATCCATTAATTTCAAACGCATGGATCCACCGGCCGTGAATGCGCACAAAATCTTTTAGCAATGATTCGTGCCGATCTTTGCCAACCCGCTCGATGTCCCAAAGAGGATGATTGAGGATGACGAGCAC